>JAOUEA010000296.1 GCA_029858935.1 Actinomycetota bacterium | reverse complement strand
GCGCCCGCTCGAGCAAGGTTCTGTTCGTCTGCGCCTCGATCTCGTGGTGGGTGGTGAGTCCCTCCCCGGGGGCGATGCCGTCGACGCCGACGATCGCCACATCGAGGTTCATGTCGTCGAGTGCCCTTTCCGCGATCGGGCCGACGAGTTCGTACGATTCCGGCCGAGCCGTGCCTCCGGTCACGACGAGCCTCAGGTCCGATCTGATCGCGAGCTCACCCGCGATGTTCAGAGCGTTCGTGACGACGGTGAGCTGCCGCCGTTCGAGGATGCTCCTGGCGACCTCGGTCGTGGTCGTGCCGCCCGTGAACCCCACGACCGCCCCGTCGCTCACCCTGCCGGCCGCCTCGCGAGCGATGCGTCCCTTCTCCACCTGGTGGCGCGCCGACTTGTAGCGGAGCGGCAACTCGTACATCACGTCGCTGGCCACCGCGCCTCCGTGGGTGCGGGCCAGCATGCGTTGCTCCTCGAGCAACTGCAGGTCGCGGCGAACGGTGGCCTCGGAGACGTCCAGGCCCGAGGCCAGCGTCCCGACGTCCACGACCCCGTCGGCCGCCAGCTGCTGCAGGATCTCGCTCAGACGCTCTGCCCGTCGCACAGGGAGCGAATATACGCGGGGGCGCCATTGTGCGCTAGACGTTCGACTCCATTGACCGGGCGCACACATATGCTCTAGGGTGCCCCGAAGTGAGCGAAACCGCGCAAGAAGTGGCGTCGCAGCCCGACGCGTGGCGCCGGGCCGTGGCGTTCGCGCCACGGGCTGAGGCGGCGCTTCCCGCCCGGGGTGAGCGGGTCGCGGTCGTCGGCTGCGGCACCTCGCTCTACGTCGCTCGTTCCTTCGCTGCGCTCCGAGAGGCGAGCGGTCAGGGAGAGACCGACGCGTTCCCGGCCTCGGAGTTTCCCGCCGCGCGTCCCTACGATCGAGTCGTGGCGATCACGCGGAGCGGCACCACCTCGGAGGTCGTGCGGTTGTTGGCAGACCTCGGTGGACGGCGGACGGTCGTGATCACCGGCGTGCCGGCGTCACCGGTCGTGCCGCTGGCCGGTGAGGCGGTCTCGCTCGAGTTCGCCGACGAGCGGTCGGTCGTGCAGACCCGGTTCGCGACGTCGACGCTCGCGCTGCTCAGGACGCACCTCGGCGAGGATCTCGCACCCGTGATCGTCGAGGCCGAGGCGGCGCTCATCGAGCCGGTCGACGAGGATGCACTCGAGGCGGGGCACTTCGTGTTCCTCGGGCACGGGTGGAGCGTCGGCATCGCCGAGGAAGCCGCACTCAAGCTCCGTGAGGCCGCGCGGACGTACACCGAGGCGTACCCCGCCATGGAATACCGTCACGGTCCGATCAGCATCGCCGACGCCGGCACGCTCGTGTGGGTGATCGGCTCTTCCGACCCGTCGATCGCCGACGATGCACGAGCCACGGGTGCAGCGGTGCGTGTGGCGAGTTCCGACCCGATGGCCGAGCTCGTTCGGGTCCATCTGCTCACCTTGGCTCTCGCCGAGCGGCGAGGGCTCGACCCCGACCATCCACAGCACCTGACACGGTCCGTGGTGCTGTCGTCGAAAGGAGCGAACACATGACACGCCGGTTCATGCGGTGGCAGGCACTCGGGGTGGCGATCCTGCTGCTGGGGTCGGCGTGCACGTTCGGGTCGGAGGACTCCGGGAGCAGCACCGGTGGATCGGCGGCTCCCGACGAGCCGGTCACCCTGCGGGTGTGGACCCACCAGAACAAGTCGTTCAATCAGGGTCTGAAGGCGCTGGCTGCGGACTTCGAGGCTGCCAACCCCAACGTGACGCTCACTTTCGAGACGTTCGACTACGACTCGTACATCCAGACGCTGCAGACCGCGCTGCCGGCGGGCACCGAAGCCGACATCCTGCAGATGTTCGGCACGTGGACGTGCAGCTACGCCGACAACCTCGCCCAAGTGCCTGCGGACGTTTCCACGGTCGAGGAGGCCCAGGCCGAGTTCTTCGACGCACCGATCGGCGGGTACGTGTGCGACGACACGCTCTACGGGTTCCCGCAGGAGTTCAACATCGAGTACGGGGCCACGCTCGTGAACACCGACATCGCCGCGGCAGCCAACGTCGACACGAGCGCCGGATGGGCGACCTGGGATGAGTTCATCGCCGACGCGAAGACCCTCACCGAGATCCGGGACGGCGTCATCACGCGCGCGGGGTACAACTTCACCGCTGCCGACGCGCTCGTGTACTCGTTCTTCTCTCTGATCCTGCAGGGCGGGGGACAGTTCCTGGCCGACGACGGCTCGTCGTTCACGATCGATACGCCCGAAGCGCGCGAGGCGATCGCGCTGATGCAGTCGATGGTCGACGAGGGAATCATCGACCCGGAGCTCTTCAACGACACCGCGAACTGGGTCGGCGACTGCTACTTCGAGGAAGCCTGTTCGATGGGCCTCGTCGGGCCGTGGGTCGTGCCCGAGTACGCGGGCGACTTCCCCGAGGTGGCGGCCGCGA
>JAOUEA010000295.1 GCA_029858935.1 Actinomycetota bacterium | reverse complement strand
CGCGGTGATCTCGGTCGACATCGACGACTTCAAGCTCGTGAACGACTCCTTGGGCCACGACACCGGCGATGCCGTGATCAAGCTGCTCGCCGAGCGTATGCGCGAGGCAACCCGTGACACCGATCTGGTCGCTCGACCGGGCGGCGACGAGTTCATCGTGATGCTGGCCGACCTCGACTTGGCCCCGCCCGTGCCGGGCGGCCAAGATGGCGGATCGATCGCGGCCGAGTCGGTGTCGGTGCGTATCCAAGAGGCGATGCGCGCCCCGTTCGAGATCGCCGGCACCGAGCTGTACCTCACGGCCAGTCAAGGCATCGCGGTGTTCCCGTACGACGCCTACGGCGCGACCACCTTGCTGAAGAACGCTGAGGCCGCGATGTTCGAGTCGAAGAAGGTCGGTCCCGGTGGCTTCGTGGTGCATGCTCACGCCACGGGAGATCCGGTATCGCGGCTCGCGATGTCGACGCGCTTGCGCAAGGCGGTCGAGCAGAAGCAGTGGATGCTCCACTACCAGCCACTCATCGAGCTCGATTCAGGGCGCATGTTCGGGGTCGAGGCGTTGATCCGCTGGCCCGAGCCGAACGGAGGGCTCATGCCTCCGGGTGAATTCATCCCCCTCGCGGAGGAGATGGGGCTCATCGAGACCATCGGCGACTGGGTGGTCGAGGAGATCTGTCGGCAAGATGGCATGTGGCGCGCGGAGGGGCTCCTCCTCGAGGTCGGTTTCAACCTGTCTCCGAGGCAGCTGTGGCAATCCGATCTGGTCGAGAAGCTCGTCTCCCCCATCGTGATCGCCGGCGTAGACCCGTCGCGGGTGACCGTGGAGATCACCGAATCGACAGCGATGACCGACCCCGATCGGACCGTCGAGTTGCTCGGCGAGATGCACGACCGCGGCCTGAAGCTCGCGATCGACGACTTCGGCACGGGCTACTCGTCGCTCGCACGCCTCAAGCACATGCCGGTCGACATCCTGAAGATCGATCGATCGTTCGTGCGCGACGTCGACCTCGACCGGGACGCGGCGAACATGGTGACCGCGATGATCTCCCTCGCCAACAACCTCGGCATGGTGCCGCTGGCCGAAGGCATCGAAACGGAGGGAGAGTGGCGCTTCCTCGCAGAGCACGGGTGCTCTTTGGGACAGGGCTACCACTTCTCCCGACCCGTTCCTGCCGGCGAGATCCTCGCGATGCACCGCCGGGCGAACCTGCATGTGCTCGAGGGCGGCACGGCCGCCCAGGGCTAGCGTCGGCGCTTCGGGCTCTTCAGTCCTGACCTGCGGCCGCGAGCACTGCCGCTGAACACCGTTCGAGGAGGGGCCACCTTCATGCCCTCCAGTTCGAACTCCGCGTGAAGATCGAGACGGGCAGCCATCCGGCTCACGTCGCCGAGCTGCTCTGGGGTCACGAACGTCACGCTCGTGCCGGTCTTCCCCGCCCGAGCGGTGCGGCCCACCCGGTGCACGTAGCCCTTGTCGTCCTGGGGCGGATCGTAATTCACGACCAACGTGATGTCGTCGAGATCGAGGCCCCGTGCGGCGACGTCGGTGGCGATGAGGACCCCCACGTGCTTCTCCTCGAACCGCTGCAGCGCTCTCTCTCGGGCTTGCTGGGTCATGTCGCCGTGCATCGTGACGGCCGGAACCCCTTGAGCCCTGAGCTGGCGAGCGAGTGCGTCGACCGCCCGCTTGGTGTTCACGAACACCAGCGTGAGGCCGTCCGGCTCCTCGTCTTTGGCGAGCTCGATGAGGCCGGCCAGCTTCTCGTGCGACTCGATGGGCACGAACCGGTGATCGGCTTCCTCAACCGTCTTGCCCTCGAACTCGATCTCGTGGCGAACCGGGTTCCGCGTGTACACCTCGGCGATCCGGCCGACCGCCCCGTCGAGCGTCGCCGAGAAAAACATCGTCTGCCGGTCCTTCGGCAGCCTCCGCACGATGCGGTCGACCTGAGGCTGGAACCCCATGTCGAGCATTCGGTCGGCCTCGTCGAGCACGAAGATGCGCACGCCGTCGAGCCGCACCATCTTCCGTTGAGCAAGGTCGTCGAGACGGCCAGGCGTCGCGATGAGGATGTGAACATCGCTCACGCCCTTGGACTGCTCACTCACGTTCGTGCCGCCGTACACGGCCTTCACCTTGAGGTGTTTGGCCTTGGCGATGTCGGCGAAATCGTCGCGTACCTGCGTCGCGAGCTCCCGCGTCGGAACGAGTACGAGCGCCTCGGGCCGGCTCCTGGAATCGGGGTCGAGTTGCTCGACGATGGGGATCGCGAACCCGAGGGTCTTGCCCGAGCCGGTCTTCGACCTCGCGAGGGTGTCGCGCCCGGCGGTGGCATCTTCGAGCACCATCACCTGGATGGGGAACGGTTCTTCGATGCCGCGTGCAGCGAGCGTATCGATCACGGCGTCGGTGACACCGAGATCGCGGAACGAGCGTGTCGAGCCAGTCATCTGGCTAGAAGGGTAACGGTTCCGCTACAGCTCGAGGGCACCG
>JAOUEA010000294.1 GCA_029858935.1 Actinomycetota bacterium | reverse complement strand
GATCGTCTGAGACCGGGGCGAGGGGGGCACGCTCGGCGAGACGAGTTGGTGCACCGCGTCGCGCATCCGCACCCGTCCCGCATCGACGGGAACGACACCGAACGACACGACCACGTCGGTGGTGAGGTCGAGGCCTGTCGTTTCGAAGTCGAGCGCGGCGAACGAAGCCTGGCGCCACCCCGAGGCGCGAGCGCCGAGCTGCGGAGGCATCGGCATCAGGTCGTCGATCGGCACCGAACCATCTCCTCGTCGGTCACCACAGCGTCGACGCGCAGGTCGAAATGCCCGGCAGGAAGCACCTGCCCGATCGGCAGCAGCTGGATCGAGTAGCCGAGGCCGATGCGTGTCGCCCCGGTGCGGGTCATCGGCAGGAACCGGTCGTAGAACCCTCCCCCGTAGCCCACCCTGCGACCCTCACGGTCGAACGCGACCCCCGGCACCGCGATCACGTCGATCGCCCCGGGTTGCAGCAGCGTGCCGGCTCGTGGCTCGAAGGCGCCGAACACCGTCCGGGTCACGGGATCGCCGGGACGGTAGGCCCGGGCGACGAGTGCTCCGGCCTCGATGCGGGGCAGTGCGACCTGTTTCCCGAGGTGAACGAGGTTCTCGATCAAGGATGCGGTCGGCACCTCCGAACCGAACGACCAGAAGGCGAGCACGACGTCGGCGCTCAGCACCTCCGCCGTCGCCAGGAATCGCCCCACCGCCCGCGACCCGAGACGCGCCCGCTCGGCAGGTGAGATCGCGTCGCGTTCCGCCAGCAGCCGTCTGCGCACCTCTCGCTTCGCACGTTTGAGCTCCGCGCTGTTCATCGTGGGGTCG
This sequence comes from Actinomycetota bacterium, assembly GCA_029858935.1. GTDB lineage: Bacteria > Actinomycetota > UBA4738 > UBA4738 > HRBIN12 > JAOUEA01. The sequence goes on along the minus strand of JAOUEA010000294.1, from coordinate 1,689 downwards.
CAGCCGCGATCACATCGAGCCGATCGGCGGGTCCTGCGGGCAGCACCACGCACCACGTGGCGCCGGCGTCGCGCAAACGGTCGACGAACGCTCGCCACTCATCTGCCGTCCCGCTCCAGACGCCGTCGAGACTCAGGCCGCGGGCGGCTCTGGCTTCGAGGAGTCGCTCGAGATCGGCTCGATCCTCTCCCACCAGGGCGATCCCGGCCCAGGTCGGCGCCACGGTGCGTCCGTCGGCGAGGGCTCGAAGCGTGCTCGCCCGCCCGGCGAAGCCCTCGGCGTCGAGACCCCACCCGTTCCACGCGTCGGCGACCCGCGCCGCCACGCCCAGGACGGCTTCGGACAGCCCCCCGACCCATATCGGAGGCTCGCCGGGCGGCAGCAGCGGGCCCTCGAGCGGCGGCACGTGGGCGCCTCCGGGCCAGGTCCGACCCCCGAAGAGGGCATGGAGGGCCTCGACGGTCTCCTCGAGCGCGGCCACCCGGTCGGCCGCCGGCGGGAACGGGAAGCCGAATCGCCGATGCTCGTCGGCCGAGGCCTTGTCGCCGGTGCCGATCCCGAGGATCGCCCGCCCGTCCGTCATCGCGTCGAGCGCCGCTGCCTGCTTCGCGAGCATGCCCGGCGCCCGCAGGGTGATCCGTGTGACCAGCGTTCCCACGTGCAGTCCCGGTTCGAGCGCGGCGACCGCAGACAACAGTGAGAAGACCTCGAGCGCCGGCCGGTCCGATCCCGAGGGCGGATAGAACGCGGGTGGGAACAGATGGTCGGGAGCGAACACACCGTCGACGCCGAGCGCCCGAGCGCGCGTGGCGACGGTGAGCGACGTTGCAGCATCGTCGGTGAAGACCGGCAGCGAGACGCCGAGCCTCACCGGGACACCCCGTCGAGCCGTTCGAACAAGAGGGCGGCCGCCCCGATCGCAGCCGAGTCATTGCCGAGGACGGCTTGCACGATCGGCACCTCGGGACGTCTGCGGTCACCTTCCACCGAACGACGGAACGCTTCGCGGACCGGTGCGAGGAGCAGCTCTCCCGCCTCCGAGACGCCGCCTCCCACCACCACGAGATCGGGGTCGAGCACGTTCACCAGTCCGGCGATGCCCACGCCGAGCCGCTCCCCAACGCCGGCGAGGATGGCGAGACTCGCCCCGTCGCCCGAGCGCGCCGCCTCGGTCACCATCGCCCCGGTCACCGCGTCGGCATCGCCCGCAGCGAGCCCCGCGAGGACGGAGCCCGCGTCGGCGGCCGCAGCTTGCTTGCCGGCTCGGGTGAGCGCGGTGCCGCTGGCGACCTGCTCCCAGCATCCCGTGTTCCCACAGCCGCACAGTGGTCCGTCGGGCTCGACCACGGTATGACCGATCTCGGCCGCGAACCCGTTCGCGCCGCGGTACAGGCGACCGTCCAGCACGATGCCGCCCCCGATCCCGGTTCCCACGCTCACCATCAGCAGATGGGTCGACCCGAGTCCCGCGCCGTGTCGGTACTCGCCCCACGCAGCGGCATTGACGTCATTGTCGGCGACCGCGGGAAGGTCGAGCGCCCCGCCGACGAAGGCAGCCAGCGGCGCGTCGACCCACGCCAGGTTCGGTGAGTACCGCATGATCCCCTCGAGGTCGACCATGCCCGCGGCGGCGATGCCGACGCCGACCGCGTCGCCCGACGCCACCGCGCGCGCTGCATCGACCATGTC
>JAOUEA010000293.1 GCA_029858935.1 Actinomycetota bacterium | reverse complement strand
GTACGGCCCGCTGCTGATCGGGCTCATGGCCCTCGGCGTGATCGTGATCGTGGCGAACTACGTAGGGCTGATCCCCGGTTCCGACGGGAACGCCTCGTCGCTCTGGCTCTGGGTGGGACTCGCCATCCTGGGTGCGGGATTCGTGGGCACCAGCTTCTGGTACTGAGCCGGCCAGCCCGCCGACGGGCCGTGCATCCTCCGCCGCTCGAGCGAATCACATGCGTGTGATCCATCCACAGGGTTCTCCACAGGTGTGGACGACGCCGCCGCGTGCCCGGTTCCACGCCCGAGGTGGGGACCGATCCGTGGACAACCGGTGGACAACGAGGGTAGGAATCCGGGTTCGCGGTGGAGAAGCGGTGGGAAACACGAGCGTGAGCATCGCGATCATGCGTCGGCTTGGCGCCGCACGACCTGCATCTTCTCCCCGCAGTGGCGAGGCACCTGCAGCTCACCCAGACGTGAGACCTTGAACTCGGTGCCGCACTCACCGCACAGGAGATAGACGTCGAGGGCCTCGACGTCCTCGGGGTCGGCGGGAGCCGGCTCCACGTCGGGATCGGGCGAGAACACGCGCAACGACGCGATGCCGATGCGCCAGATCAGCGCGCCGACCAAGATCGCGGTGACGACGAGCAACCATCGAGGCACGTCCCCACGCTAGCAGCGACCCGCTAGATCACGCCTTGGGCGAGCATCGCGTCGGCGACCTTGCGGAACCCCGCGATGTTGGCGCCGTGCGAGTAGTTGCCCGCTTCCCCGAATTCTTCGGCCGTGTCGCGACACTGCTCATGGATGCGCCGCATGATCTCCTGCAGCCGCTGATCGACCCCCTCGCGGGTCCACGACAGCCGCATGGCGTTCTGCGACATCTCCAGTCCGCTCACCGCCACGCCGCCGGCGTTGGCAGCCTTCCCCGGCCCGTACAGCACACCGGCGGTCACGAACTGGTCGATGCCCTCGGGCACCGTAGGCATGTTCGCGCCCTCGCTCACCAGGAACACCCCGTTGGAGATCAGGTTCGCCGCGTCCTTGCCGTTGATCTCGTTCTGGGTCGCACTCGGGAAGGCGCAGTCGGCCGACACCTCCCACAGCGCGTTGTGGTCGTCCGATGGCTGAGCCGGCGTGAACGTCGCGTTCGGGAACCGTTCCGGGTAGGCCATGATGCGCCCGCGTCGCACGTTCTTGAGATCCATGACCCACGCCAGCTTCTCCTCGTCGATGCCGTCGGGGTCGTAGATGAACCCTCCCGAATCCGACAGCGTCACCGGCTTGGCTCCCAGGTGCAGCAGCTTCTCGACCGTGTATTGAGCCACGTTGCCGGCTCCGCTGACGAGGCAGGTCTTGCCCTCGAGCGCGTCGGCGCGCGTGGCGAGCATCTCCTGGGCGAAATAGACTGCGCCGTAGCCGGTGGCCTCGGGCCTGATCAACGATCCGCCCCACTCGAGGCCCTTGCCGGTGATCGAGCCCGTGAATTCGTTCGTGATGCGCTTGTACTGTCCGAAGAGGTACCCGATCTCGCGCCCCCCGACCCCGATGTCGCCTGCCGGCACGTCGGTGTGCGCCCCGAGATGGCGGTACAGCTCGGTCATGAACGCCTGGCAGAAGCGCATGACTTCCTGTTCGCTCTTGCCCTTGGGGTCGAAGTCGGCGCCGCCCTTGCCTGCGCCGAGCGGCAGCGTCGTGAGCGCGTTCTTGAAGACCTGCTCGAAGGCCAGGAACTTGAGCATGCCCACGTACACCGTCGGATGAAACCGCAGCCCGCCTTTGTACGGGCCGATCGCACTCGACATCTCCACGCGGTAGCCGCGGTTGACCCGCACCTCGCCTCGGTCGTCGACCCACGACACCCGAAACGTCACGACCCGCTCGGGCTCGACGAACCGCTCCAGCACCCTCGCCTCCCGGTACTCGGGGTGGCGTTCCAGGCAGAGCTCCAGCGAACCCGCCGCCTCGCGTACCGCCTGCAGGAACTCGGGCTCGTTCGTGTTCTTCGCGGTGACCTCGGCCATCAATCGCCGGACGTACTCACCCACGAGCTCTGCGCCCTCCGATCGGTTCTGCGCCGCGGATCACGGGAGGCAATCCTTACACGGGACCCCCGCCCGGCGGAACCCCCAGCCCCGACGTCGCGACTGCCTCGCAGCCCATCACCGATCGGGCTGACGGGCTGCGCGCTCGAGCGCGCGCACGAACGGCATCGGCTCGATGTCGGGGAACCGTCGCGCCGCCTCGTCGCTCCGCACGACCATCGGCGTCGTCATGCCTTCGATCAACGGGCGGGCGAGTGCGGGCGAGACCGACGTCGTGAGCCCGCACCAGTACGAGGAGAGGCGAGGCGTGAGCAGCGGCACGCCCACGATCAGCGGATGGCGGCCTCGCTCGGCCGCGACCGTCTCGATCATGGCCCGATACGTCGTCACGTCGGGGCCCCCGATCTCGACGATCGTCCGCGAGCCATCGAGCGGCACCTCGAGACCCGCGACGAGGTAGGCGAGCACGTCGTCGATCGCGATC
>JAOUEA010000292.1 GCA_029858935.1 Actinomycetota bacterium | reverse complement strand
TCGTCCACCGCGATGGCCGTCGGGATCACGATCGGGACGAGCGCAGTCGGGAGGTGCCAGTCGACGATGCCGGACTCGTGGTCGTCGGCGTCGAAGAGGATGGCGGTGTGCCGGTCGATGGTGCCGCGTGCGAGCTCCATCGCGGCGAACCCGCTGGCCTCGGGCAGGGCGGCGATCCTCGACGTGTGCGGGGTCTCGCTCAGCGACCCGCAGTCGGATCGGTACGGCGCTTGTTGGCTCCACCGGCCGAATCGCAGCCCCGCTCCCTCGACGAGGTCGAAGAGTTCCGGGACGTCGTAGGAGCGCTCCCGTGGGTTGAGGAGCGCGTCGGCGAGGGCGTCGTCGTCGAGGAAGTCGCGCGTCTCGCGCAACAGCCGCGAGATCGGGTGCCCCGTCGGCAGCTCACGCAGGGTGGCGACGAGGTCGGCGATCTCGGACGGTTCGGTCGTGACGCCGAGTCGGCGGGCGTAGTCCTGGATCATCTCGACGCCGAACCGTCCGTAGCGGGCGTAGACCATCAGCGTCACCGCACCGCCGGGGGCGAGCACGTCGCGCAGCGCGCGCAGCCCGGCGTCGGGGTCGGCGAGGTGGTGCAGCACGCCGGTGCACACGATGTGGTCGAACCGCCGGTCGAGCTCGCCGACCTGCTCGATCGGGAGTCGGTGCACCGTGAGGTTCGCGATCCGGTGGCGTGCGATGAGTCGTTCGGTGCGCTCGATGCTCGTCGCACTCACGTCGATGCCGACGACCGCCGCGCCCGGGTTCCGGAGTGCATGGCGCGCCGCCTGGGCCGTGCCGCAGCCGGCGACGAGGATCGATCCGATCGACTCGGGTCGTCGCTCCGGCCAGACGAGATGGTGCCCGGCGCGATCAACGCCCCCGGCGGGCGCCGACGACGCAAGTGCGTCGAGGTCGTCCACCGGGGGCGGATACGGGTGGCGGTCGTAGAACGTCGCGATCGGGTCGCTGCCGGCGTCCGTGTCCGAAGGACGTGCACCGGCCACGACGCGTCAGGAGCTCATCATGCCGGCTTGGAGCTTCGCCATCACCTTGTCGATGCTGAACGAGGCCGGCTCCTGGCGAGGTGGGAACTCCGCCAGCGTGGTGAGCATCTGGGCGACGTACTGCTGTGCCGGGACGAACATGTAGGCCCGGTCGATCAGCCAGTCGAAGTACGTGTTCGACGTGATGTCAGCACGCTCGTACGGGTCGGTGCGCAGGTTGAACAGCTTGGGCACGCGAAGCTCGGTGTACGGCTCCATCCAGACCTGGACCGTGCCCGTCGCGCGCTGCTCGAGGAAGACGAACTTCCAGTTGTCGTAGCGCATCGCAGTGAGGTCACCGTCGTCGGAGACGTAGAAGAAGTGAGTCCTTGGGCTCTCGTCGACCTGTCCGGTGATGTAGCCGAGCTGGTCGTGGCCGTCGAGGTGCACACGGTACGTCGTACCGTTCAGGTCGGTGCCCTCCTTGAGCTGGTCGGCGATGTCGGGGTTGCCAGCGGCGGCGAGCAGGGTGACGAACCAGTCGTTGTGGCTCACGATCCCGTTCAGCACCGTGCCCGGCTCGATCTTGCCCGGCCAGCGCACGATGCAGGGCACGCGATAGGCGCCCTCCCAGTTCGAGTTCTTCTCGTTCCGGAACGGTGTCATGCCGGCGTCGGGCCACGAGTTCATGTGCGGGCCGTTGTCGGTCGAGTACATGACGATCGTGTTGTCGGCGATGCCCATCCGGTCGAGCGCGTCGAGCAATTCCCCGATGATCTCGTCGTGGTAGCACATCGTGTCGTGGTAGGCCGACTGCCACCGGCCTGCCCGTCCACGGTCCTCGTCACGTGTGTGCGTGCGGAAGTGCATGTGGGTCGCGTTGAACCACGCGAAGAACGGGGTGTCGGCCTCGACCTGACGCTCCATGAAGTCGATCGTCGCGTCACGAAACTCCTCGTCACACGTCTTCATGCGTTCACGGGTGAGTGGACCGGTGTCCTCGATCCGCTGGGTGCCGTCACCGTTCGCCCACGCCTTGATGACGCCACGAGGGCCGAATCGGTCGCGGAAGTTCGGTAGCACGTCGGGGGTCGGATAGTCCTCGTGCTCGGGCTCCTCTTCGGCGTTGAGGTGGTAGAGGTTGCCGAAGAACTCGTCGAATCCGTGCATCGTCGGGAGGAACTCGTCCCGGTCGCCGAAGTGGTTCTTGCCGAACTGTCCGGTCGCATAACCCTCCGCCTTGAGCGCGGTAGCGATCGTCGGATCTTCGGCCCGGAGCCCGATGTCGGCGCCGGGGAAGCCGACCTTGGTGAGGCCGGTCCGGTAGGGGTTCTGTCCCGTGATGAAGGCGGCGCGGCCGGCGGTGCAGCTCTGCTCGCCGTAGTAGTCGGTGAACCGCACGCCTTCGTCGGCGATCCGGTCGATGTTCGGGGTGCGGTATCCCATGAGCCCGTCGCTGTAACAGCTCAGGTTCGCGATCCCGATGTCGTCGCCCCAGATGATGAGGATGTTGGGCTGGTCGGCCATCGCGGAGCTC
>JAOUEA010000075.1 GCA_029858935.1 Actinomycetota bacterium | reverse complement strand
TGAGTCGATCGCCGATCTGGTGACCATCCCCGAGGATCACGACGGGCGCATCGACGCGGTTGCGCTCGAGCGTTCCTTGCGGGAGTTCGCACATCGACCCCTGAAGATCGGGAGCTTCAGCGCGGCGTCGAACGTGACCGGCATCCTCTCCGACGTCTCCGGCATCTCGGCGCTGCTGCATCGACACGGGGCCCTGTCGTTCTGGGACTACGCCGCCGCGGCCCCCTACGTCGAGGTCGAGATGACACCGGGCGGCGACGAGGAATCCTCGCTCGATGCGATCTTCCTCTCACCGCACAAGTTCGTGGGCGGACCCGGCACGCCCGGGGTGCTCGTCGCCCGGCGAGAGCTGTTCTCCAACCGTGTTCCGAGCGTGCCCGGAGGGGGCACGGTTGCCTACGTGAATCCCGCCGATCACATGTACGTCGACGACGTGGAGCGTCGTGAGGAAGGCGGCACCCCCGAGATCGTCGGATCGATCCGCGCCGGACTCGTCTTCCAGCTGAAACAGGCGGTGGGGGTCGAGACGATCCGCGAGCGTGAGGAGTCGTTCACCCATCGAGCGATGCATCGGTGGCAGGAGCACCCCGACATCGAGATCCTCGGGAGCCACGACCTCCCACGCTTGTCGATCGTCTCGTTCGTCGTGCGGCACGACGGGCGCTACTTGCACCACAACTTCGTGGTGGCGCTGCTCAACGACCTGTTCGGCATCCAGGCCCGCGGCGGGTGCTCGTGCGCGGGACCCTACGGGCACCGTCTCCTCGGCATCGATCTCGAGACCTCGCACGAGTTCGAGCGCGAGATCGCGAGAGGCTGCGAAGGCATCAAGCCGGGCTGGGTACGCGTGAACTTCAACTACTTCATCACCGAGGCCGTGTTCGCCTATCTGCTCGACGCCGTCGAACTGGTCGCGACGGACGGCTGGCGGTTCTTGCCTCGATATCGGTTCGAGCCGGCGAGTGGTCTCTGGCGCCATCGCGAAGGGCAGCCCGAGCCCCCGATGTCCCTCGCGAGCGTGCACTACGACCGGGGAGCCTTGTGCTTCGACGGACGTCGGCATCGTGCTGCCGAATCGGCGCTCGACGGATACCTCGTGCAGGCCCGCACGCTCGTGGCGTCGCCACCGGCGGTGCCGGATGACGCGCCCCTCGACGTCGGCGCCGACTTCGAGCATCTGCGGTGGTTCTGGCTACCCGAGGAGATCGTCGCTCGGGCGTGAAGGGCGGGGCCGCCGCCCCGCGCCGCCGGCGCGGTCGAGTGCAACCCGCAACAGCCCCATCTGCGTCATGGCGTCGAAGAGCTCTCCGGTGCGCACGGCATCGACGGCATCGTCGAAGGCCAGCCACCGCAGGGTGAGATCCTCGGTCGAGTCAGGGTTCGCCTCGCCGAGGGTCAGTTCGGTCGCGAGGTAGAGCGCGCCGGTCTCGTCGGTGGCGGAGTTGGCCAGTGAGAACCGCATCAGCTCGGCCCACGAGCCGGCGCGATACCCGGTCTCTTCGGCCAGCTCGCGGCGTGCGCCGACGAGCGGGTCCTCGCCGATGGGCGCGCCTCCTTCGGGGATCTCCCACGAATAGCGATCGAGGGTGTAGCGGTACTGACCGACGAGCAGGACGCGGTCGTGCTCGTCGATCGCGACCACCCCGACGGCATGGGTTCGCGGATGCACCACTCCGTAGACACCGGGCTGACCGTCGGGGCGGGTGACGTCGTCGTGGAACACCTGGATCCAGGCGTTCTCGTAGGCCAGCCGCCTCGAGATGCGGGTCCAGGGGCTCGGGGCATCGTCAGGAGGGATCACGGGGGGTCACCGGCGATCGTGCGAGCGCGCGCCACGGCCGCCTCGAGGCCCGAACGGTAGCGAGCCCGGAAGGAGGCCGGTGACTCGCCGGGGTGGGCCGCGAGCGCGTCGCCGTAGACGACCGCGACCGTGCCCCGCCGTCGCAGCGCCCGCGTGTCGAGTCCCTCGCGCGGCCACGCCCTCTGTGTTCCCCAGATGCCGACCGGCACGACGGGCGTGCTCGAAGGGATCGCGATGCGGGTCAGTCCCGACCGGATGCGCTGGAGGCCTTCGCGTGGGGTCTCACCCACACGGCCCTCGGGGAAGATGCCCACGCACGAGCCGTTGGCCGTGGCAGTGAGCGCTTCGTCGAGCGCGGTCGTGTCTCCCGTTCCACGCCGGATCGGAACCTGCTTCGCCTGCCGCAGGATCCACCCGATCACGCCGGCGAACACCTCGGCCGCGATCAGGTTGCGGGTCGCTCGGCGTCGGTGCGTGCCCGTGACCGCCGAGAGCAGAGGACCGTCGAGCACGCTCACATGATTGGGCGCCAGGATCACGGCCCCGGTGCGGGGAACGTGGCCGACACCCTCGATGCGGAGGCGGAACACCACGCCCATGATGAGGCGCACCAACGGGGCGCCGATCGTCCAGATCCAGTTCATCTCGCGCCCGCGCACCCGCGGATGCTACCGAGTCGCGGAGAGCGCGCCCTCGCCGGGCGCAGGGTCCACTCCCGGGAACACGACGACCGAGCGGATCACCTCACCGGCGAGCATCGCTCGGAACGCTTCGGTGAGGTCGTCCTCGGAGAGCGAGATCTCACGGGTGACCATCGAATCGAGGTCGAGCGAGCCCTCGATCGCCCACCGCGCCATCTCGGGGAAGTCTTCGCTCGGGATCGGATCGCCGCCGTCGGTCACCAACAGATTCACCTTGTGCGGGTACGCGGCCCGGTCCGACCCGTTCCATGGCAGGGTGATCTCGCTGGGCACCGGGGGCACGCCGATCGCCACCGCCGTGCCGGCGAACCCCAGCATCTCGACGGCCTGTCGCACGCACTCGGGTCGACCCACCGCCTCGAAGGCGATGTCGACCCCGGTGCCACCGGTCAGTTCGCGAACCGCTTCGACGGCGTCGTCCTGCGAGGCGTCGACGGTGTCGGTGGCGCCGAACCCGACGGCCCAGTCCAACTTCGCCGGCACGACGTCGACCGCGATCAACCGAGTCGCGCCGGCGAGCCGTGCGCCCTGCAGGGCCGCCAGTCCGATGCCTCCGAGCCCGATCACCGCCACCGTCGCCTCCGGCCAGACCTTGGCGGTCTGTGTGGCAGCACCGACGCCGGTCGACACGCCACAACCGAGCAGGCACGCCCGCGACAGCGGGAGTTCGAGCGGCATCGGCACGACCTGCGGCTCGGTGACCACCGTGTGGGTCGACAGCGTTCCGCAGTGCAATACGCCGGTGAGCACGTCACCGTTGACGGTTCGGCGCACGCGCGGCGGCTGGTGCAACTCGTGTCCGCATCGGCGGGGCGCACCGCGCAGGCACTGGCGACACGTGCCGCACGGCACGGCCCACGTCAGCACGACGCGCTGGCCGGGGGCGACGCTCGTCACACCGTCCCCGACCGCCTCGACGACCCCCGCGCCCTCGTGTCCGAGCAGCATCGGCCAGGTCGCGCCCCAGTTGCCGTGCTCGATCGCCCACAGATCGCTGTGACATATGCCGCTGGCGGCCAGTCGCACCATTACCTCGCCGGGCGCCGGGTCCTCGATCACGATCGGCTCGACGCGGATCGCGCCGCCCACCCCGTCGAGCACCGCTCCGAGCCCCTCCGTGGACATGGCTCCTCCTCGCCGAGAAGCGGCCATGCTAGCGTCAGCCGCATGGATGTTCAGGTCGTACGCGAGTTCGTGGCCTCCCGATTCGAAGCGTTCGTCTCGGAGCTTCAGCAGATGGTCGATGTCGACTGCGGTTCTTACACGCGTGCCGGTGTGAATGCGATCGCGGACCTATGCGAGGCACGCATGCGCACGCATGGCTGGACCGTCGATCGGCGACCCCATCGCGCGGAGACGGACCGCGATCAGCTCGGCGATCTCGTGATCGGCACGCTCGAGGGTAGCGGCGGACCGAACGTGTTGCTCGTGGGACACATGGATACGGTGTTCGACGAGGGCACAGTGGCCCGGCGACCCTTCCGCATCGAGGGAGATCTTGCCCGGGGCCCGGGCGTGAGCGACATGAAGGGAGGGCTGCTGGCCGGGTTCCATGCGGTCGAGGCGCTGCAGCAGGTGGGCTTCGACGCGTTCGGCCGCATCACCTATGTCTGCAACCCCGATGAGGAGATCGGGTCGCCGTTCTCCGGGCCGGTGATCCGCGAGCTCGCACCCTCGTACGACGCCGCGTTCGTGCTCGAAGGGGCGCGAGCCAACGGCGACATCGTGAGCGCCCGCAAGGGCGTCATCGACTTCACGATCGAGTTCAGGGGGCGAGCCGCGCACGCCGGCGTCGAGCCCGAGAAAGGGGCCAGCGCCGTGCTCGCCGCGGCGAGGGCCACGATCGCGTTGCAGGCCCTCAACGACCGGTGGCCAGGCGTGACCGTCAACGTGGGGGTCGTGCGCGGCGGCACGCGCACGAACGTGGTCGCCGAGCGATGCAGGTTGCAGGTCGACCTCCGTTCGCCCGAGGAGGCCACGCTCGAGGAAGCCGAGTCCGAGATCGCACGTCTTTCGAACGACCATGGCGTCGAGGACGTGTCCGTGCGCGTCGAGGGCAACGGCTGGCACCGTCCGATGGAGAAGGGGCCGGGTGCCGCCCGCCTCGCCGGGCTGGCGACCGCACTCGCGTCGGAGCTCGGGTTCGAGCTCCGCGATGTCGCCACGGGTGGAGCGAGCGACGCGAATACGACCAGCGCGGCCGGCACGCCGACCATCGACGGGCTGGGGCCGGTCGGAGGCGACGACCACGCCCCTGCGGAGTGGCTCGATCTCACGAGCGTCGTGCCACGCGTCACGCTGCTCGCGGGGCTGATCTCGAGGGTCTGAGCGGCGATGAGCGACGAAGGCAGACCGTTCGTCGAGGACTATCGGGAACTGGTCGAAGGCATCCCGGCGATCCTCTACGTCGATCGCCCCGACGAGTTCTCCACCAACTTCTACACGAGCCCCCAGGCCGAGGCGTTGCTCGGCTACACGCAGGAAGAGTGGGGCACCGACCAGGAGCTGTGGCTCCGGATCATCCACCCCGACGACGTAGAGGCGGTTCGGAAGGAGAACGAGCGCTCCAACATCGAAGGGGGAGCGTTCCATTCGGAGTACCGCATCGTCGCGAAGGACGGGCGCATCGTCTGGATACGCGACGACGCGCTGCTCGTGCTCGACGAGCACGATCGCCCCGCGTACTGGCGCGGCATCATGCTCGATATCACGGCCGAGAAGCAGGCTGAGGAGAAGCTGCGCTGGAGCCTCGAGGTGCTGCGGCGCACGATCCAGCAGCGGCGCGAGCTCGCGCAGAAGGTCGAGACCGCTCAGGAAGAGGAGCGGCGCCAGATCGCCGCCGACATCCACGACGATCCGATCCAGGTGATGAGCGCCGTCGATCTTCGGCTCGCGATGCTCGCCGAGCAGCCTGAGTCCATCACCGATGCGGCCCTCGGAGAATTGCAGTCGACGGTTCGCCAGTCGATCGAGCGACTGCGTTCGCTCGTGTTCGAGCTGCACCCGGCGGCGCTCGATCGCGAGGGTCTCGTCGTTGCGATCGATCAGTATCTGGCGCAGACCGCCAAGGAGATCGGGTGGGGCTACCAGGTGACCGACGAGCTCACTCACGAGCCCGACCCCGACCTGCGCGTCTCGCTGTATCGCATCGTGCAGGAAGCGGTGGCCAACGCTCGCAAGCACGCCGACGCCCGCCAGGTGTCGGTACGGGTCACGACCGCTGAAGGCGGGGTCGTCGTGCTCGTGGCCGACGACGGCACGGGGTTTGACACCGACGTGGTGGACACGCCGGAGCCGGGCCATCTCGGGCTCACCACCATGATCGAGCGAGCCGAGTTGGTGGGAGGTTGGTGCCGCGTCTCGAGCGTGGCCAATGGCGGCACGACGGTCGAGTGCTGGCTGCCGTCCGACGACGAGCCGGCCGGTTCCTGAGGGCTCAGTCGACCTTGGAGCTCGGTGCTGCGCTGCGTCCCAGATGCATCAAGGTCAACATGCAGCGGTACAGCACGCGGAAGTCGTCGGTCTCGAACGCGACCGTTCGCGGGCCCGAGCGTTCCGTACCTGGACACAGCGTGCAGAGGTCGGCGACGGCGGTGTCGATGAGATCGAGCTCGAGCGTGTAGGGACCCTTGGGGGTCCATGCCTCGAGTCGTTCCGCGTTCTTCACTGCGTCGCGGATCAACCCGCGGATCGCCGCGCGGGCTTTGGTGGGCGACTGGGAGCGACCGACCCGGTCACCCAATCCCTCCTTGACCGCGACGGTCTTGACCCACGGAAGCCGTTCCTTCGCCTGGTCGCAGCACGCTCGGTCGCCCGCGACGAACGCGACCGGCACACCGAAGGTACCCGCGAGCGCCGCGTTGAGATGCGTCTCGTTCCACGGGTCGCCATTGACCCGCAAGTCGGTGATGAAGCCGGCGTACGTGTGTGCCAGGATCGCGTCCGGCGTTCCGGCTCCGGCGTGGTAGCCGATGAACGCCGCACAGGCGAAGTTCTCGTCGATACCGGTCATCATGCTGTACGGCACCTTGGGAGAGCCCTGCACGAGGTCGGCCCGCTGATCGAGCTTGTGGGGCAGCAGGTTTCCCATGTCGCCGTGGGAGTCGCTCACGACGACCTTGCGAGCCGACGCATCGAAGGCGCCCGCGATCGCCGCGTTGGCTTCCTCCGTCATGATCTCGCGCGCCCACGGGTAGTCGTCGGTGGCACGCATGGTCTGTCGCAGGGTCGTGATGCCGGCGATGCCTTCCATGTCGACGGAGATGAAGACGCTGAGGCTCACGATCGCCGGGCCTTTCCGAGCGGCCCGAGCTGCCGGGCATCCGACGCGAGCTCGCCCCTCGCGGCGCGATGTTAGTCGGGCTCGAGGGCCGGGGCGAGCACCGCCGTGGATTCGTTCGCGACGATGAGCAGCTCTGTGTCGAACACGCTGCGGAAACGGCGAGCGACGCCGCGTGGACGCCACCCGCTCGGTACGGGCGCCACCACTTCGAAGCCTCCTCGCATCCAGTTGCACGAAAGCGGCGCCGGCGCCCCTGGTGGGATGCGCCTGTTCAACTCGTCGGCGAGCGTGAGCGCCGTTGCGGCGCGCAACACCGCTGGGCGGTCGTCGTCGGGAACGAGCCTGCCGTACGGGCCGAGTCGCGTGTCGTCGTCGGCTTGGCGAAGGATCGCGGTGAGGGCACCGAGGTCGGCATGGGAGAAGCCCGCGAGATCGGCCGCGATCACGATGTCCGCGGCGTGCTCGAAGCGGTCGTAATAGTCGACCGCTCGCCCGACGTCGAGCACGGTGGCTGCGTGCGCGAGCATCTCGCGCAGCCTGGTCGGCGCGGCAGGATCGAGCGCCTCCATCAGCTCGGCTGCCAGACCCGCCCTTCGTTCGGCCGTGGAGGCGTTCCATGTCCGGAACCGAACGGCCAGCGTCGCGAGCGAGATCGAGCGCACCCACTCAGGGCTGGGCGCGCTCGCCCCCGCGGTGGCAAGCGCGAGCCCTTCACGTACGCCACGACTCGAGACCACGATCTCCGACGCTCCCACGTACTTCGCGATGCCTTGGATCACGAGGGCGCCACCGACGATCGTGTCCGCGCGATCGGGATTCAGGCCGGGAACCCGCGTCCGGCGTTTCATGGTTCGGCCCGCCAACTCGTCGATCACGGCGCTGAGGCGCTTGTCGGTGAGTCGATATCCGTGCAGCAGTGGCATCGGATACTCGGTGCGGCGCAGGTCGATCTTGGCGAGGTTCCGCACCGTGCCGCCGATGCCGACGAGCTGTTCGCCGTCGGCCAGCCTCGAGATGCCTGCTCCGGCCATCGACGCCTTCACCGATGCCCGGAGGCTCCGCATCTCTGCCTCGCCGGGAGGATTCGATGCCAGGAAGGCGTCGCTCACGCGCAGCGATCCGAGCGGCATCGACCACGATCCCATCAGCCGCCGGTCATGGAACGCCGAGATCTCGGCGCTGCCGCCACCGACGTCGAACGTGAGTCCGCTCGTCACGGGAAGGTCGTGCACGGCGCCGTAGAAACCCAACATCGCCTCGTGATCGCCGTCGATCGTCTGGAGCGGCACCCCGAGGCGATGGGCGCGCTCGACGAGCTCGTGGCCGTCGGCGGCGTCACGCACGGCCGACGTGGCGACCGCGATCATCTGTGACGCGCCCGCCCCCTTCGCGATCGCCACGAAGTCGTGCAACGCCTCGACCGTGCGCTCGATCGCCTCAGGTCCGAGCCGATCCGAGTCACGAAGCTCCCTCGCGAGTCGCAGAGGGGCGCGCGCGTCTTCGATCACGTCCAGGTGCTCACCCTGGCGCAAGCGGAACACGATCATCCGCGCGGAGTTCGATCCGATGTCGACGACGGCGAAGGGCCGATCCTCGGGTGCCGGATCGAAGATCGCGTCCATGCCGCGATGCTCCCACACCGCTGCGCGCCCTTCGGCGCCCGGCGGCGACGACCTGCGTAGGCTGCGGGGGCCATGCGACGCCTCAGGCCCGAGACGGTCTACCTCATCTACTCGGTGGGCGAGGGATTCCTGTTCCACTTGATGTCGGTGCTGTTCAGCGTGTTCCTGATCGTGGAGCTCGACCTCGGCCCGCTGCAGCTGCTGCTGATGGGCACCGTGCTGGAGGGCACGTACCTGCTGTTCGAGGTGCCGACGGGCGTCGTCGCCGACACGGTGAGCCGCCGGCTCTCGGTGGTCATCGGCCTCGTCGGGTCGGGCGCGGCGTTCCTGCTGCTGGGGTTCTCTGTGTCGTTCGCCGTCGCGATGGTCTCGCAAGCGGTCTGGGGGGTCTTCGCGACGTTCCAGAGTGGCGCCGACGTCGCCTGGCTCACCGACGAGATCGGCGAGGAAGCGGCGACGCCCATGTACCTGCGGGCAGAGCAGTGGTGGCAGGGCGGCTCGCTCGTCGGCATCGCGGCAGGGGTGGGCATCGCTTCGGTCTCGACGTTGCGCACCCCGATCGTGGTCTCTGGCGCAGGCTTCATCGTGCTCGGGATCTTCATGGCCGTCGCGATGCGTGAGGAAGGCTTCCGACCCGAGCGCCGCGAGGGCGAGCGCTTGCACACCTCGCTCGTGACGACGGTGCGTGAAGGCGTGGCCATCGTACGTGCCCACCACGTGCTGCTGTTGGTGCTTGCGACGGCTGTGCTGCATGGTATGTCGACCGAAGGGTTCGATCGGCTGAGCGACCTGCATCTGCTCGAGGACATCGGCCTGCCGACGGTGGGCGGGCTCGACCTGCCGGTGTGGTTCGGCATCCTCGACGGTGGTGCCCTGCTCCTCGGCATCGCGGCGCTCGCGATCGTGAAGCGACGGGCGCATCTGCAGGGGCATGCGGCCGTGGCTCGGGTGCTCGCCGTGGTCGACGTCGTCCTCGTCGTTGCCGTAGTGGCCTTCGCTCTGGTCGCGAGCTTCTGGTGGGCCCTGGTTGCGTTCTGGGTCGTGGGCACCCTCCGCAGCGTTCGCGAACCGGTGTTCACGGCATGGATCAACCAGGGCCTCGACGCGAAGACCCGTGCGACGATCAACTCGGTGGGCGGACAGGCCGACGCGCTCGGGCAGTCGGCCGGAGGACCCGGCATCGGGCTCATCGCCCGCTCGGTCTCGGTGCCGACGGCGCTCGTGGTCTCCGGGGTGCTCCGCCTGCCGGCACTCTTCCTCTACGCGCGAGCGATCAGGCGTGGCACGGTGGGCACCCTCGCGCCCGATGAGATCGATGAGGAACTCCATCTCGAGGATGTGCCCGCAACGCCCACGGTTCCAGAGGGCCCCGACGTGCCGCCGGAACGCTAGGCGGAGGGCTCCAGCCCATCGTGATCGGTCGTTCAGGCCGGCGCAGGGGGCACGTCGATCACCGAAGGCGAAGCACCCGTCCGCGTCTCGCTCCGCTCCCAGTCACGGATCGCCTCGGCCATGCCGATCAGGATCGCGCTGCCGCCTGTGATCGCGACGATGCGGCCGAGGGGCGATTGCTTCAGGCCAGGGATGCGCATGATCAGCGGGACCGACACGATCACCGCGCCCGCGAGCACCCGGCGGAGCCGGCGGCCCGCGGGTGAATCGAGGAATTCCAGTAGTTCCTCGGCAGCGATGTCGGCTCGCTCGGCGAGGAGCTTGATGCGCTCGATCGAGGTCATGGCATCAAGGGTAGCGCGGCGAGCCCGGATCGGGAGGCACCCGGGCACCGGCTCTGGGGTCGCGCTGCTTCGCGGAGGCGAAGAGAACGCTGTAAGAACCGAACGCTCAAGGTCAGAGCGTGTGGGTGAGCGCTTGCGGCCGGTGTCGGGTGGCATGAGCGCCGTGAGCCGCGTGCTGCCGCCCGGCTCCTCACGCCGCCCTCCGGGTGGGGGGGGGCGAGATCGGAGAGGCCCAAGTT
>JAOUEA010000291.1 GCA_029858935.1 Actinomycetota bacterium | reverse complement strand
CGCGTGGGCTCGACGCATCCGAGAGCAGTTCGCGCCGCAGGACGATCTGGTCGAGGTGGACGGAGAGATCGCGCTGCCGGCCCAGGTCGACTGAGCGTCGCCCGATTCAGCTCGAGGGGGCGATGTCGCGCGCGAACGACGGGAAGTAGCGCGGGATGTGCGCGAGGTCGAACGAGGCCATGATCTGCTCCTTCGGCTCTCGTTCCAGCAGGAATCGGAACGATGCTTCGACGAGCGCTTCCGGCGTCCGGTAACCGCCGCCGAACTGCTCCCAGTCAGCTCGAGACACGGTGACGTCGTGCTCGGTCTCCGAGTCGTCATCGTCGATCAATCGCACGTGGAATCGTGAAAGCAGGTTCTCCACGTCGTCGCGCGCGATCTCGATCGTCGTCGCGTTCGTTGCATCGTCAGGCATCGAATGAAGCATCGTACTCTCGGGCACGATGCTTGAGGTAATCGGCGCCCGTGGCTGAGCTCCGCACCGACGACGCGACCCTTCATTTCGAGGTCGAAGGCTCCGGGAAGCCGGTCACGGTGTTCGCACACGGGCTGACCAATTCCTGCATGGAGCTCGCTGCGTTCACCCCGATGGCTCCCGGCACCAAGGTCCGGTTCTGCTTCCGGGGCCACGGCCACTCGAGCACGCCCGAGGCGGGGGCCTACCGCTACGCAGACCTTGCACGAGACCTCGATGCCATCGCCTCAGAAACCGGCGCAAGCCGGGCGGTCGGAACCTCGCTCGGGGCCGGGGCCCTCGCTCGTCTGATCGCCGGGCGGCCGGACCGCTTCGAGCGGGTCGTCTTCGTGCTCCCGTCCATCCTCGAGGGCTCGATCGGGATCAGTCCGGTCGTGGAACGCACCGCGGAGCTGCTGGAAACGTTGCCCCGGGAGCAGGCTGTCGAGGCGATCCTGCGGGAGTCGGGGCGGGCTCGCACCTATGAGGTGAACCCGGGCCTGCGGGCCTTCGACCTTCTGATGTGGCAGGACATGAACCCGGTCGGTGTGGCCCGTGCCATCAGGGAGACGGTGCGCGACGTTGCGGTTCCCGATCTCGACGCGCTCGGCCGGGTGATCGCGCCGGCACTCGTGATCGCGCGCGAGGGCGACCCGATCCATCCCGCGTCGGTGGCGCGTCGACTCGGTGAGGTGATGCAGGACGTCGATGTCGTCGTGCTCGACTCCGAGAGCGACTTCTTGGCGTCGATCCCGATGCTCGTCGACAGGGTGAGCCGCCATCTGGCGGGTGCGGTGTGAGCGAAGCCCCGGCGAGCAGGCGTGCCACCGACCGCCGGGGGGAGCTCATCGGCTCAGCGCTCTCGGTGGTGATGGCGGCCTCGTTCGCCGTCGTGGTGATCCTCGGGGCCAAGGTGCAGGCGGGCGGGCCGCCGTTCGTCACCCTCGCGATCCGTTTCGGTGGCCAGTCGGTGTTGTTGCTCGGACTCGCGCTCGCCCTGCGACGTCCCGGCCTGCCGGCTCAGGGCGAACGTCTCGCCCTCGCCATCGCGGGCACGCTCGGGTACGGCACCGAAGCGGCCCTGTACTTCTCCGCGCTGAACCACGGCTCGGCGGCTGCCATCACCTTGCTCTTCTACACGTACCCGGTCTGGGTGATGCTCGTGACGATCGGCCTCGACCGCACGGCGCCGTCGCCACTCTTGTTCGTGGCCCTCGGCCTCGCGATCGGCGGCAGCGCGATCGTCGTACTCGGCGGCGGCGGCGAGACCGAGGTCGAACCGCTCGGCATCGCGCTCGCGCTGGCGACGTCGTTCGCCTACACGGCCTACCTCGTCGGCACCGACCGCCATGTCCGACGCACCGACCCCGTGACCGCCGCGGGTTGGCTCGGAGCGGGAGCGGCGACCTCGAACGTCGTCTTCGCGCTGGTGTTCGGATCGTTCCTGGCCCCGGAGGGTGCGACGCCGATGCGCATCGTGGCGATCGTGCTCGTGTCTGCGAGCGCATTCGCGACGATGCTGGCCGGGCTCCAGCGGGTGGGAGCGGTTCGCAACGCGATCATCGGCGTGATGGAACCGTTGACCGTGGCCTTGCTGGCTGCCGTCTTCCTCGATGAGCCGATCACCGCGACCGTCGCGGCCGGTGGCGTGCTCATCCTGGTGGGAGCGGTGATCGCCTCGGTCGTGCGCACGACCAGAACCGTCGAGCCCAACGTCTGAGCGTGCGTGCGCTACGGTTCGATCCATGACCGACGACCTGTATTCGCGCGACTCGTACCTGCGAACCTGCGACGCCACGGTGGTGGACGTCCGTGAAGAGGGCGTGGTGCTCGATCGCACCGTGTTCTATCCGCGTGGCGGCGGACAGCCCGGTGATTCAGGCGTGCTGCATCACCCCGACGGGGACTGCCGCATCACCGACACGACCAAGTCGCGCGACGACGGCGAGACGCTGCACGTGGTCGACCCGGCGACCGCGCCGCCGCCGATCGGTGCGAGCGTGGTGGCCGAGATCGACTGGGATCGCCGGTACCAGCACATGCGCACACACACGGCACTGCACGCGCTCTCGGGAGTCGTGTTCGGTGATTTCCACGCCAA
>JAOUEA010000290.1 GCA_029858935.1 Actinomycetota bacterium | reverse complement strand
TCGATCTGATCCGCACGCCGTCGATCCCGCGTGTGACAGGCTCTTCCTGGGAGGAGGCGCCGGGAACGATGAAGCGAGCGTGGGAGGTGCCAGAAGACGTTCGCACCGTCCATCTCGGTGCCTTTACGCCCGATCACGGGGCCGAGATCGCACAGCAGCTCGATGACGCCGGCATCGCGTACTGGGGGAAGACCCCGTCCGGGTTCTTCACTCGTCTGTGGGAGCGCGACGTGCACCTGTTCGTCGACCGGGCGAAGCTCGATGAGGCGCGGGAACTCGCCCGACGCGTGATCGACCCCGAGGGAACCCTCGGCCCGGCCGAGCCTCCGTGAGCCGTCGTGGGCGAGCCAGTGGCTCAGGCGGACGCCGACGCGGCGTCCCGCACCGCGCGCACGATGCCCTCGTATCCGGTACACCGGCAGAGGTTGCCGGCGAGCGCGACGCGCACTTCGCCCTCCGTCGGATCGCCGTTGCTGCGCAGCAACGCGGTGGCCGAGACGAGCATGCCGGGTGTGCAGAACCCGCACTGCACTCCCCCATGGCGCAGGAACTCCGCCTGCAACGGCGCGAGTTCCTCGGCACCGGCGAGGCCCTCGACCGTGGTGACCTGCTTTCCGACGGCCTGCAGGGCAAGGTAGGAACACGAGTTCACGGGCTTGCCATCGAGAAGCATCATGCAGGCCCCGCACTCGGAGTCGTCGCAGCCCTCCTTGGAGCCGGTCAGCCCGATCTCGTCGCGAACGGCCCGTAGCAGACTGAGGTGCGGATCGATCTCGACAGGGAAGTCCGTGCCGTTCACATGCAGCGTCGCGTCGACCTTCATAGATGTCCTTCTCCTCAAGCGCCGTAGAGCGCGTCGCTCGCCGGGATACGGATCTCGTCACCGCGTGCACGCGTGAGCGCGCCGACGATCGCTCGGCGCGCGACCACCTCGGCCATGGCCGAGCGATAGCCGGCCGACGCCCGAACGTCTCCGATCGGCGCCGAGCCGGCGGCCACAGCACGGGCCGCAGCGCCGACCGCCTCCGCATCGCCGTCGGAGCCGATCAGTGCCCGCTCGGCGTCGTCGATCCGGCGGATCGTGGGTGCGAGCGCCGTGATCGCGATCCGGGCGTCGGCGACCGATCCTCCCTCGATCCTGATGACGGCCGTGGCGCCGACCACCGCGATCTCCATCTGCCTGCGGTACTCGAGGCGCACGTACGCCGATCCGGTCCCCGGAAGCGGCGCAGGCACGTCGAGCCGGAGGAGAAGCTCTTCATCGCTGGCAGAGGTCGCCCCGGGACCCGTCCAGAGATCGTCGAGGGACACGGTGCGTTCGCCGGCCGCGGACCGGAGGGTCGCCATCGCACCGAAGCACAGCAATGGTCCACCGGTGTCCATCGCCGGGGAGGCGTTCATCACGTTCCCGCCGATCGTGCCGTTGGCGCGGGTGGCGTGGGAGCCGACGATCGCCGACGCGTCGGCGAGCGCGGTGAAGCGCGAGCGAACGATCTCGCTGTGCTCGATGGCTTCATGGGTCGCGAGGGCGCCGAGTTGCAAACCCCCTTCATGATCGTCGAGCGCTCGAAGCGCATCGATGCGGTCGATCGCAACGACCGCCTCCGGCAGCGGCGCCTTGCCCTGCCGAGCCCCGACCACCAGGTCGGTGCCGCCCGCCACCGGGCGGGCGCCGGCGACGATCGCCTCGAGGGCCTCGTCGACCGTCGTCGCCGAAGTAAAGGACCGCGTCATGCTGGTGCCTCGCGGGCCGCTTCCCAGACACGCTCCGGCGTCATCGGCATCTGGCGCACCTGGGTACCGAGCACCTTCGAAACACCGTTGGCGATCGCGGCCGCGGTCGGCACCTGCGGAGGCTCACCCACTCCCTTGGACCCTCGAGGGCCGGCTCCCTTCGTTGGGATCTGGATCCAGTCGACCTCGATCTCGGGCGCATCGGCGCAGGTCACGAGCTTGTAGTCGAGCAGGGCCGGATTGCGCTGCCTGCCTTCGTCGTCGAGTTGGGTTCCTTCGCTCAGCGCAAGCCCCACACCCATCACGACGCCGCCGGTGACCTGCCCGTCGGCTCCCTTGCGGTTCAAGATCACGCCCGAGTCGTGGGCGGCGGCGACCTTCAACACCCGCACTACGCCGGTGGCCCTATCCACCTTCACGTGCGCCGCCTGCGTGATCAACTGCGGAGCCAGGAAGGTCTCGTTGCCAAGGCGACCGACACACCCTCCCGTATCACCAGCAGGGGCGTCGGGCACCTGGCCGGAGCCCTTCCCGTGGATCGTGGCATCCCCGGCGAGATCGCCGATCGACACCGAGCGGTCGGGCGAGCCCTTCACACGGACGCTGCCGTCGACGAGTTCCAAGTCCTCGCGGTCGGCTTCCAGCTCTTCGGCCGCGACATCGAGTAGCTGCTCGCGCACGTCGACGGCGGCTGCCAGGATCGCACGGCCGCTGTTGAAGGTCGTCTGCGACCCGCACGAGCCCATGTCCCAATTTGCCGCGGCGGTGTCCTGATACAGGATCGTGAAGTCCTCGGGGGCCATGCCGAGCTCCTCGGCGACG
>JAOUEA010000289.1 GCA_029858935.1 Actinomycetota bacterium | reverse complement strand
GCCTCCTTGACCCGCGTCTCGATCTCCGACTTGTCGATCTTCTTCCGCCTGAGCCCGAACGCCACGTTCTCCTTCACGTCGAGGTGTGGGAACAGGGCATAGGACTGGAACACGGTGTTGACGTCGCGCTTGTACGGCGGAAGGTCGGTCACATCGCGCCCGCCGAGGTAGACCGTGCCGTATGTCGGGTCCTCGAAGCCGCCGATCATGCGCAGGGTCGTGGTCTTGCCGCACCCCGAGGGACCGAGCATGGAGAAGAACTCACCCACCTCGATGTCCAACGAAAGATCGTCCACCGCCGCCACGTCGGCGAACATCTTCGTGACGCGTTCGAGGCGAACGTCGATCTCGTTCGGCACGCGTGCTCCCCTCCTCGGCCCCCGCGCGGGCGCGATACACCCGGGCGGCGGGCATCATCACCTGTCAGTACGTAGTCAGGAACCCTCGGGTTCGGAGATGCATCATCGACCACTTGTACGGAACGGACAAGTGGGGGGATCGTTCCTCGTCAACTCGATGGCTCCGAGCCCGACGGAGCAGGGGTCCGAGTCGGCGGCGGAGGCTGTGGGGCGTCGCCCCTGCGGCGCCACCGATCGAGCGCCGGCAGGGCCGTCACCAGGAACAATGCGAGTGCCGCGAGCAACACCAGGCCAACCGTGGTGCGGCCGTCGATCAGTCCGACCGCGAGAGCGCTCGCACTGATCAGGCCGCTCCAGAGGTACATCAGCAGCACGGCGCGCCGCTGGCTGTGCCCGATATCCATCAGCCGGTGATGGATGTGTTCCTTGTCCGCGTGGCCGATGCCTTGCCCCCGCCAGGTGCGTCGGGCGATCGCCAGGACCACGTCGAGGAACGGGATGAACAGCACGAGCAGCGGCACGACCAACACCCCGGCGATCGCCGCGATATCGCCTCCGCTCGGCGGAAGCGGGTTCAGGCCGACCCCGTCGATCGTGGCGATCGAGAGCAGCATGCCGAGGAGCAACGAACCCGAGTCGCCCATGAAGATCTTCGCGGGGTAGAAGTTCCATGGCAGGAACCCGATGCAGACGCCGACGGTGATCGCCGACAACAGCGCGGCCGCCGAGGCGTCGTCGAACGTGCTCGGCGTTCGGATCGCGTAGACGAAGAACGAGGTCGCGGCGATCGCGATCATGCCGGCCGCGAGGCCATCGAGCCCGTCGACGAGGTTCACCGCGTTCGACACGGCGACGACCCACAGGATCGTCAAGGGCACGGCCAGATCGGGATCGAGGACGACGACCCCGAGGCCGGGGATCCAGAAGAAGGCGAGCGCTGCGCCCATCAGCACCAGCACGCCGGCGATGAAGACCTGGGCCGTGAATTTTGCGAGCGCGCTGGTCCCGCGCCGGTCGTCGATCATCCCGAGACCGACCATGAGGGTGCAGGTGACGAGGGCCGCCAGCGGGATCGGGCTCCCCCGTCGTACCTCGGCGAAGAACGGCAGCACGAAGACGAGCGCCATGCCGACGAGGAACCCGGCATACATCGCGAGCCCGCCCATGGTGGGCGTCGGCACGGCATGCACGGTGCGGTCGTTGGGCTGGGAGATGGCTCCGATCCGAACAGCCACGTGACGGACGATGGGCGTCGCAACGAAGGTGATCCCCGCGCTCGTGAGGAAGAGGGTCAGGTAGGCGCTCACGCTTCCGCCAGTGTGCGGGCCCGGCGGTCCGCCCGGCAACCGGGCTGGCGGGGGTCGGGAGACCTACGGGTAGACCGGGAAGCGCTGCATCAGGTCACGCACGCGCCCCTTCGCCTTCTCCTTCACCCCCGCGTCGTCAGACGCCTTCAACACGTCGGCCATGATGCTCGCGATCTCGCGCATCTCGGGCTCGTCCATGCCCAGCGTGGACGGGCCCGGCGTGCCGACCCGTATGCCCGAGGGCGTCGACGGCGGGTTCGGGTCGAACGGGATCTGATTCTTGTTCAGAGCGATGCCGACCTCGTCGCAGGCCGTCTCCGCGACCTTCCCATCGATGCCGAGTGGACGAAGATCAGCGAGCAACAGGTGCGAATCGGTGCCGCCAGACACGATGCGAAGCCCTTCGTCGGTCAGCCCGGCCGCGAGGGCGCGGGCGTCGCGAACCGTGCGCTCGGCATAGTCGCGGAACTCCGGCGTCGAGGCTTCCTTCAGCGCCACGGCCTTGCCGGCGATGCAGTGCTCGAGCGGGCCACCCTGCATCATCGGGAAGACGGCCTTGTCGATCGCCTTGGCATGCTCCTGCCGGCTCAGGATCATCGCGCCGCGCGGACCACGCAGCGCCTTGTGTGTCGTGAACGTGACGACGTCGGCGTGAGGCACCGGCGAGGAGTAGGCGCCGCCGGCGACGAGGCCGATGAAGTGGCTCGCGTCGACCCAGAGCAGCGCGCCCACCTCGTCGGCGATCTCGCGGAAAGCTGCGAAATCGATGTCGCGTGGGTAGGCGGTGAAACCGGCGAGCACGATCTTGGGCCGATGCTCTTTGGCGAGGTCGCGGATGCGGTCCATGTCGAGCTGCTCCGTCTCGCGGTCGACCTCGTAGCCCACGAAGTTGAACCACATG
>JAOUEA010000288.1 GCA_029858935.1 Actinomycetota bacterium | reverse complement strand
GAAGCGCAGGTCGTCGCCCAACCCAGTGATGCCCGCAAGCATGTCGGGCAGCGTCGAAGCGATGGTCATCTCTCGCAGCGGCTCACCCAGCGCGCCGCCCTCGATGCGGAGACCGGTGGCGCCGACACTGAACTCTCCTGAGATCGGGTTGGCCCCCGAGTGAACACCGCTCACGTCGGCGATCAGCACGCCACCGTCGGCCCGTCGGAGCAGTTCCTCGAACGACGTCGATCCGTTCTCGAGATAGAAGTTCGACGTGCCGACGCCGGGAGAGACTTTGTACGAGCCGCGCTTGGCATTGCCGGTCGAGCGCTGACCGTTGCCCATGCGCGCCGCGGTGTACGAATCGTGCAGGAAGCCGTTCAGCTTGCCGGCGGTGAACAACTCCGTGCGAACGCTCGGCACGCCTTCGCCGTCGAACGGAGCGGCACCGGGCCCATCGAGGATCGTGCCGTCGTCGATCAACGTGAACAGCTCCGACCCGACCTGCTGGCCGACCATCTCAGCGAACAGCGATCGCCCCTTGAGCACGCTCTCTGCGTTCAGCGCGCTCGCCAAGACGCCGAGGAAATCCATCGAAGCGAACTGATCGAGCACGACCGGCACCTTCGCCGTGGGTGGCTTCGTCGCGCCGAGCAGTCGCACCGCACGCTCGATCGCTTCGTCGGCGACGGCCTCATTGCCGAGCTCGTCGAGGGCGCGGGCGATGCGATAGCTGAACCCCGTCTGCGTTTCGTCTCCGTCGACCGCCAGCGCCACCGCGACGACCCACGCATCGGTGCGGGCGTACTCGGCGTCGACACCGGCCGTCGATGCCACCGCGACGCGTGACACCGCGTCTCCCACCTGGGCGAGGTCGACCTTCGTCACACGAGGATCGCTGGACACGAGGCGCCGTTCCAGGTCGAGCGCCATCTGTACCTTGTCGCCGGTCGCGACGTCGGCCGATGCCTCCCGGAAGAGGTCGGGGATCGGAGTGATCGCCGATGCGGACGGTAACACGTTGAACTCATCGGGCTCTGTGAGGGCCGCGTTCTCCCTCGCACGCGCGACTGCCTCGTGAACCTCCTCGACCGACGGATCGGCCGCGTAGGCATATCCGAGGCGACCGCCACTGATCAGCCGTACACCGACGCCGCGCGATTCCGAGAACTCCAGGCCCTCGACCTCTCCGCGCAACGCGCTGGCTTCGGTCTGTCGCGACCCTTCCGCGTAGGCTTCGACGGCCTCTCCGGCCTCGGCGGCCTCGACGGCGGTCCGAACGAGGTCGCCGAGGTCAGGCACCGGTGCCTCCGACGGTGATCTTGGAGATCCGCAGCGTCGGCGATCCGCTTCCGACCGGAGCCATCTGCCCGTCCTTGCCGCAGATGCCCTCCCATGTGTCGAAGTCGTCGGCCACGGCGTCGACCGCGCTCATCACTTCGATCGCCCGCCCGATCAGGTTCGCGCCCCGCACGGGCGTGGTCGCTTCCCCCTTCTCGATGAGGTAGCCCTCACTCACGCCGAACACGAAGTCGCCCGTCGCGGGGTTCACTTGGCCGCCGCCGAGCGAGGTCACGTACACGCCGCTCGGCGTGCCGGCCAAGATCTGCTCGGGCGCGCTCGACCCGTTCAGGATGTTGGTGTTCGTCATGCGCACGACGGGAGGCGACGCGTAGGACTGGCGGCGGCCGTTACCGGTCGAGCCAACGCCGTCCTTGTCGGCCCTGAGCCGATCGTAGAGGAAGGATTCCAGCACGCCGTCGGTGAACAGCACCGTGCGCTGGGCCTCGGTCCCTTCGTCGTCGAACGTGAACGAGCCCCAGCCGTTCGGGATCGTGGCGTCGTCGACGCCGTTGATCAGATCGCTCGCGCACTTGGTGCCGACCAGACCGCGGTAGACGCTCGCTTCCTTGTCGATGGCGTCTGCTTCGAGCGGATGGCCGACCGCCTCATGGAAGAGGACCCCACCCATGCCGGGGGCCAGCACGACGGTCATCTCGCCGGCCGGCGCCGGGATCGAGTCGAGCATCGTGACAGCGCGGGCCGCAGCGACCCGCGCGGTCTCTCGCGGCGGGTTCGCTTCGATGAACTCGACGCCCGCGCACGCGGCGGGGCCATGGAACCCCGTCTGGATGTTGTCATGTCGCTTGGCCACGACCTGGGAGACGACGCGGACCCGAGGGCGATCTTCCCGCACCCAGCGGCCGTCGCTCGTGGCGATCAGGCGTCGCTGCAGCGAGTCCCCGTACACCCCGACGACCTGAGCAACCTCGGCGCTGTACGAGCGGGCCGCCTCGTCGAGTTCACGCAGCCACGCCACCTTGTCCGCGGCTGGCACCTCGCCCGCTGGTCGCTCGACGGGGTTGGTGACCGGCCCCTCGAGCGTTCGCAGGTCGACGACAGTGCCGGCCTCGCCTTCGCGGAGTGCCGCACTCGCCGCTTCGGCCGCCTGCAGCAACGATGCGCGGTCGAGCCGGTTCGAGAACGCGTATCCGTACGTCGTGCCCTGGGCGACCCGGACGCCGGCGCCACGATCGAGGCCGGTGGTGAGCTCCTCGACCTTGCCGTCGTCGAGCCGGATCGACGTGCCC
>JAOUEA010000287.1 GCA_029858935.1 Actinomycetota bacterium | reverse complement strand
TCGAGCCGTTCCTGCTCGAACGTGCGCAGGACGATCGCATCGACGTAGCGCGACAGGACGCGGCCCGTATCCTCGATCGTCTCGCCTCGGCCGAGCTGCAGTTCGCTCGAGGACAGCACGACCGGATGTGCACCGAGCTGAACGCACGCGACCTCGAACGAGACGCGGGTGCGGGTGCTCGGCTTCTCGAAGATCAACGCGACCGAGCGGCCTGCGAGTCGACCCGCATACGCGTCCGGTCGCGCCTTAACGTCGGCCGCGAGGTCGAGCAGTTCGCCCAGTTCCTTCGGGCTGAGGTCGTCGACGGAGAGGTAGTCCAGCTCCACGGCGCGGAGTCTATCCGCATCGTCCTGTGGCGAGCCAGCCCGGGGGCTGCGGCTCGTCGCGTATCAGCCAGCGCGGAGCTCGGCGTCGAACGACGTGCTCAGTCGCTCGACGATGGCCGCCACCACGGGCTCCGTTTCCTCCCTCGTCAGGGTGCGATCCTCGGCCCTCAGGTCGACGGCGAACGCAAGGCTCTTGGTCCCCGGGGCAAGCGGCGCGCCCGAAAAGACATCGAACAGCAGACACCGCCCCAACAGCTCACCGGCGGCCTCACAAATGGCCTCCTGTACGTCGCCGGCCGAGACGGCGTCGGCCACGACGAACGCGAGGTCGCGTCGGACCGGCGGGAATCGTGGAACATCGCTGACGACCAACGAATCCGCCGCGAGGGGCACGAGGCGATCGAGCACGACCTCCGCCACGGCGAGGCGGCCGGCCACGTCGGCGGCCCTGGAGACGCGGGGGTGCAGCTCTCCGACCGTGCCCACCTGCTCGTCGCCGACGAGGACCGCCGCCGACCGACCTGGGTGGAAGGGCCCGTCGGGAGGAGGGCCCGGGTGCCACGAGCCGACCCCGAGCTCCGTCAGCAGCGATCCGAGCACCCCCGTTGCATCGAGCGCATCGAACGGCCGAGGGTCGGCGTACCAACGCTCGTCGGCGGGGCCAGCGAGGGCGAACGCCACATGCTGGCGCTCCATGACCGAGTCGCCGTCGAGGCTGAAGACCGTGCCCGCTTCGAAGACGGCGACATCTGCGACCCCGCGCGCCTGATTGCGAGCCACGACATGGACAAGCCCCGGCAGCAGCCGCGTCCGCATGAACGCTTCGTCGCTCTGAAGAGGGTTCGTGACCGGGACCGCCTCGACCCCCGGGGCCATCGCCAGATCCTCGGCAGAGGCGAACGTCATCGTCCGAACCTCGCGCAGTCCCCCACGCACCAAGCCGTCGACCGCTCGTGCCCGGAATCGATAGGCCCCGGGAACGCCTCCGGCCTGCCCGGTCGGGGGCACACGGACTCCGATGCGATCGTACCCGAGGAGCCGCGCCACTTCTTCGATCAGATCGACCTCTCGCTCGATGTCCACCCGGTACCCGGGGACCTCGACCTCCAGGCGCTCGTCGGCACCGGTCTCGCCTCGATGCACCAATCCCAGACGGTCGAACGAGGTCTCCGCATCCTCTCGCGACACGTCGTACCCGAGCAGCTCGGAAGCGCGCGCCGGCCGTACCGAAACCCATCGACGTGGAGGGGTCGCACCGTCCTCGGCGACACCGCGCAAGATCGTGCCATGCGCCCACGCCGCCATGAGCTGGGCGCCCCTGGTCACGCCCGCGTCGACGCCTTCCGGATCGGTCCCCCGCTCGAATCGGTAGGAAGCCTCGGTGTGCAGATCCAGGCTTCGGGCGGTGCGCAGGATGCCCGTGCGCGTGAAGTAGGCAGATTCCAGCAGCACGTCGACCGTGTCGCCGCCCACCTCTGACGTCGCCCCACCCATCACTCCGGCGATCGCGACGGGGCGCTCCACGTCACAGATCAGCAGGTCGCCAGCGTCCATCACCCGGTCGATCCCGTCGAGCGTCGTGAGGGGCTCGCCCTCGGCCGCGCGACGCACCACGATGCCGGGGCCACGCAGGCGCTGCAGGTCGAAGGCGTGCAGGGGCTGACCGAGCTCGAGCATCGCGTAGTTCGTGGCATCGACCACGGGCGAGATCGGGCGCATGCCGCTCGCCGTGAGCCGGGCCTGCGCCCGCACCGGCGTGACCCCCTCGCCGATGCCTCTGATGACACGCGCGACGTAGCGAGGACATCCGTCGATCGCATCGATGCGGATCGAAGCGACGTCAGCTGCTCGCTCGTCGGACTCCACGAGCGGCGCGAACGGGTCCGACAGCGGAGTGCCGGTGAGCGCCGAGACCTCGCGCGCGACACCGAGCACACTCAGGAAGTCCGGTCGGTTGGGTTCCACCTCGATGTCGAGCACCTCGTCGTCGAGCCCGAACGCGGCGGCGACATCGTCACCCGGCGAGAGCGGTTCTCCGTTCAGGACGAGGATGCCTTCGTGCGTGTCGGCGATCGCGAGCTCGCTCGGCGAGCACAACATGCCGTTGGAGACGACGCCGCCCATCTCGCGAGGCGCGAGCGGTTCGGGAAGTACCGGAACGCGCGATCCGGGCCTCGCCCACGGCAGGAGATCGCCGACGGCGTAGTTCCGCACTCCTGCGCACACGATGTGCTCACCCTCACCATCATCGACGGT
>JAOUEA010000286.1 GCA_029858935.1 Actinomycetota bacterium | reverse complement strand
CCGGGGTGGGCCTACGTGCTGGCACGGGTCGTGCACGCCTCGGTGATCGCGGTGATCCTCGTCGCGATCGTGGCGGTGTTCGGGCGCGCGTTCTACGACGTCGATTTCCCCAGCGGGGCATCGCTCCTGCGGTTCGTCGTGATCCTCGTGGTCGGTGCAGCGAGCTTCTCGGCGATGGGCCTGGCGATCACGACCGTGATCCCCAACGCCGATGCGTCACCCGCCATCGTCAACGCGTCGATCCTGCCGCTGTTGTTCCTGTCCGGCGTCTTCATCCCGATCACGAACTCGACGCCGGAATGGGTGAGCACCGTAAGCAAGATCTTCCCGATCCGCCATTTCGTCGATGCCATGAACGCTGGATTCCTGGGCACGCCCTTCTCATGGACCGACGTGTGGTTGGTGGCCGCATGGGGCCTGGCAGGTCTGATCGTCGCGGCCCGGTTCTTCAGCTGGGAACCCCGCACCTGAAGGGGAACGTGGCCGAACACCTCTGCTAGGCTCCGGTCCCTGGGCGCCCGGCGGGTCACCGCCCGCCCCGTCATGACGTTGAACGAGGGGGAAGCGTGATGCGGAAGTTCCTATTCGGGCTCGCGATGCTGGCGATCGTCGCGGCTGCCTGCGCGCCCGAGGACGATACGTCGAGCGCACCGACCGATGGAACAACCGCGACCGACACGCCGGTCGACGCAGCGACCTGCGCAGCAGACGCCTCGCTGGTGAACGACGGCATGCTCACGATCGGCACCGGGAACCCGGCCTTCCCCCCATGGTGGGAAGGCGGCACGACCCAGGCACACAAGGAGTGGGAGTTCAACGATCCATACCTGGGTGAGGGATTCGAGGGCGCGACGGTATTCGCGGTGGCCGAACAGCTCGGCTTCACGCCCGAGCAGATCGAGTTCGTGCCGGTGCCGTTCAACAAGTCGTTCGCGCC
This sequence comes from Actinomycetota bacterium, assembly GCA_029858935.1. Lineage (GTDB taxonomy): Bacteria > Actinomycetota > UBA4738 > UBA4738 > HRBIN12 > JAOUEA01. The sequence continues at coordinate 1,650 of JAOUEA010000286.1, read as the reverse complement.
CGGTCCCAAGGACTTCGACTTCGTCTTGCAGCAGATCTCGTACTCCGACAAGCGTGAGCAGGCGGTCGACTTCAGCGACAGCTACTACGACGTGAATCAGGCGCTGGTGTCCGTGAAGGGCTCGGATCTCGAGGGAGCGACGACCCTCGCAGAATTGCAGGGTGCCAAGCTCGGAGCGCCGCTGGGCACGACCAGCTTCGACTACATCGATCAGAACATCCAGCCGACCGAGGAACCGGCCGTCTACAACGATCTCAACGGCGCCGTGCAGGCGCTGAAGAACGGTCAGATCGACGGCATCGTGGTGGACCTCCCGACGGCGTTCTTCATCACCGCTGTGCAGATCCCCAAGGGCATCATCGTGGGGCAGTTCCCGACGGTGGGGGCCCAAGAGTATTTCGCGCTGGCACTCGAGAAGGGCAGCACGCTCACCGAATGCCTGGATCTCGCGATCGGCGCCCTCAAGGACGATGGCACGCTCGCGTCGATCCAACAGGAGTGGTTGTCGGACAACACCTCGGCGCCCGTGATCGAGGGCTGATCGCGACGGAGGCCTAGGGTGGCCGGCGGCGTCCCCGGGGTCGGCTCCTCCCGCGGCGTTCCGCGGCTCGACCCCGAGCAACCGCTGCCCCCCGGCAGCAATCGGTCGCGCATCCTCGGTGGCGGTGAATCCGGGAGCCGGAGCGTCTGGGTCGCCGTTGCCAGCACGGTGATCTTCTTCGGGCTTGCCGTCGTCCTGATCGTGAGCTCGCCGGGCTGGCCGGAGATCAAGAGCACGTTCTTCAACGGGCGCATCTTTTCGGAGAGCTTCCCGAAGATCGTGCGGCAGTTCAGCACGAACATCTTCATCTTCATCGTGGCGGAGATCTTCGTGCTCATCGTGGCGCTGTTCTTCGCGGTCCTTCGGAGCCTGCCGGGACCCGTCTTCGCGCCATTGCGGATCCTCGCCATCGCCTACACGGACGTCTTCCGAGGCATCCCGACGATCCTCGTGATCTCGTTGCTCGGCTTCGGTATGCCGGCGCTCCAGCTCCAGGGGCTGCCCAAGAGCGAGGTGTTCTGGGCGATCGTGGCGCTCGTGCTCGTGTACTCGGCCTACGTCGCCGAGGTGTACCGTGCCGGCATCGAATCGGTACATCCGAGCCAGACCGCTGCGGCGCGGTCGCTCGGGCTTTCCCGGATGCAGTCGATGCGCCACGTGGTGCTCCCGCAGGCGGTCCGGCGCGTGATGCCCCCGCTCCTCAACGATTTCATCGGCCTTCAGAAGGACTCCGCCCTCGTCGCCTTCCTCGGCGTGGTCGAGGGATTGCAGACGGCCAACATCATCTCCGCGGCGGAGTTCAATTACACCCCGTTCGTCTCGCTCGCCTTGGTCTACCTGGTGATCACGATCCCGCAGACGCGATTCGTGGACTGGTTGATCGCTCGCGATCGCCGACAGCGTCAAGGCGGGACGACGCTGTGAACACAACCGCCTCCGAACGTGCCGCGATCGTGGTCGAGGGGCTCCACAAGTCCTTCGGAGAATTGCGGGTGCTGCGGGGGGTCGATCTCGAGGTCGCCGATCACGAGGTGATCTGCCTGATCGGTGCGTCGGGCTCCGGCAAGTCGACCCTGCTTCGATGCGTGAACCTGATCGAACCGGTCGAC
>JAOUEA010000285.1 GCA_029858935.1 Actinomycetota bacterium | reverse complement strand
GTCAGCGATCGGCTCGCCCCAGAAGGCGGCGACCACCGCTCCCGCGGCCATGTACGGGCCGAACGGGATCATCGCCTTGCGGTCACGGCCGGCGATCAACGCGACGATGCCGCCGATGCCGCCGAACAGCACCGCTCCCGCCGCGGCCACACCCACGAACCGCAGGCCGATCGACCCCAGCACGACCCCGATCACGAGCGCCAGCTTCACATCACCCATGCCCATGCCGCGCGACACGATCGCGACGACGAACAGCACCCCGCCGTAGAGCAACGCTCCCGCGAGCGCCCTCACGGGATCGGTTCCTCCGTCGAACAACCATGCGACGACGACGTAGACGCTGAACCCGACGAAGGCCGGGTACGTGACGCGGTTGGGGATGATCCGGTGCTCGATGTCGATCCACGCGATCGCCGGCATCAGCGCGAGGAAGACGGCCACCATCGCCGCGACCCAGATGCGCTCGTAGGCCACCACCCCGGCGACCGCGAGGATCGTGGTCGAGACCTCGAGCAGCGGGTACCGCAGGGGGATGCCCTCACCGCACGCGCGACAACGCCCTCGAAGCAGGATCCACGACAGCACCGGCACGTTGTCCCGATTGAGGATCTCGGCGTCGCAGCGAGGGCACCGCGATCTCGGCCGCAGCACGCTTTCCCCTGCCGGCACGCGCGAGACGACCACGGTCATGAAGCTCCCGGTCGCAAGGGCGAACGGCAGCGCCACGAGCGCGCGGATCCAGGCATCACTCATCGTGCGCGACCCTACCCCGACGCGACGTCGCCCTTGGGGAGCCTCAGACCTCGCGCACGTACGAGATGCTCTGCTGGAAACCGGTCACCGTTCCGTAGCCCGGCACCAGCACCGGCGTATAGGTCATGAGGAACTGGTTCTGGATGGAGACGTTGGCCGCCAGGACCTGGCCGGCGAAGTTGTTGGAGTTGCCCATCGTCGCGGTGCACGGGGTGTAGAAGAGCACGTTCGTGAACGCATCGAAGATCGTACTGTTGCTGACGAGGATGTTCTTGTTCGTGCACGAGCCGGCCGGCCAGGTGCTGATGAAGTGCAGGAGTTTGGTCGGCGCGGATGTACCCCGCCAATCTGACTTCGGGGAGAAGTTGTACCCGCCGTCGCTGATGAACGCGAGGTTGCCGCGCAGCGTGATGACGTCGTTGTTCCCCGTCGTCAGGTCGCAGGGACTGCCAGACGTGGTGACGATGCGAACCACGATGTTGGTCAGTCCACTCGTTGCCCAAGTACCCGCGCCGGTGTTCTTGACGTAGTTGTAGGCGTTCGTGCAGGGTGTGGTACCCGTGCCGGAGAACGTCACGAGCGAGTACCCGGCGTTCGTGAACGGGGTCGTGTTCGACGTGATCTGCGGGAAGGTCTGCGTGGGCACGGGCCCGGGGTTCGTGCCGGGGTAGCGCGTGCCCGTCACCGTCGACACGGTCGTCGTGCCCGTGGCGATGGCATCCCCACCGACCAAGCCGGAGCCCGAGACGTTCCCGGTCGTCGACTTCGCGGTGCCACGGACGGTGCTGCCCACCGAGACGGTCCCGTGCGCCCAGAGGCTGCCTTTGATCTCGCTGCTGTTCGTCAGGGTCGCGGTGCCGTTTGGCACGAAGACGTTGCCGTAGATCACCGGCGAGTTCCCGATCGTGAGGTTCCCATTGAGGATGTAGATGTCGCCGTCATTGCCACTCTGACCGTTCAACTGGAAGTTGTTGCCGAACGTGGTGCCGTTGACCGCCATGATCGCCGCCCCGAACCCTGTGCGGATGGGCGTCAGCTGCGCGTAGGTCTCGATGGTGCGGGCTGCCTCGCCCTCCGCCGTCCCGATCGACTCGACCTTCACATACGCGGGCACGTCGGCACTGGTCATCGGGCAGGCCACCTGCGTGGTTCCGTCGGACCGGTAGAACGTCGCAGTCGCCGAGTAGGCCGACTCCACGGGCGCCGATCCGAGATTGGCGACGCGTGCGGTGCACCCGATCGACGCGAGTGGCGTGGCCTGGAGGTACTGCCACCAATCGTTGGTCCCGGCTTCCGCGGCGTTGACCGAGGTCAGGCGCTGGCGCTCGTATCCGCTCGAGTCGAGCGAGTGGATCGACTGCGCCACGACGATCGTCGAGAGCATCAGCACGACGAACGCCACCATCATGGAGACGATGAGGGCCATGCCCTCCTCGTCGTCGTGGAGCCGGTTGAGTTGGCGGAGCATCATCGCTGTTCTCCTTGTGTCCGACGATCGATCACATGTCCGATGGAAGGGTGGCGCACACGTTGTTCGGATACCCGAACGACGTGTTGCGACCTGTGAGGGCAGATTCGAAGAGCTGGGTGGCGTTCGGGTCGGCGTCGATGTTGGCGTTGGCCTGGATCATCGCCGTGATCGTTCGGCCGTTCGCATCGAGCACGAAGGCGGGGGTGTTGGTCTCGCGGTTCACGATGTGCTCGGCGACGACACGCCAATCGCTGGCCTGGTCGGGGTCGAGCACGGGCCAGTACCGGTAGAGCAGCCGTTGCTCTCCGTCGATCAGCCACAGGGCGCAGCGGGGCGCGTCCGAGGGCCGATACTTGGTCTGGGTGTAGACCC
>JAOUEA010000284.1 GCA_029858935.1 Actinomycetota bacterium | reverse complement strand
CTCGGTCATTTCCCCTCGTTCGCCTCGTTCGGGTTCGTGCTGGCGCTCTACTCGGTGGCGGCACATCGGGATCGGCGCATCTCGATCCCTGCGATGCTCGCGAGCGCGGCGGTCGTCTTCGCGATCCTCATCGTCTCCGGGGAGTCGATCGAGATCGACACCATCTTCGCGGAGGGTCTCATCGTCGGCGCCGTATGGTTCATCGGCGACGGGCTGCGGATCAAGCGCAGCCAGGTGTCGACCCTCGAGGAACGGGCCACGCGCCTGGAGCATCAGCAGGAGGAAGCGGCGCAGAAGGCCGTGGCCGAGGAGCGCCGCGTCATCGCGCGGGAGCTGCACGACATGGTGGCGCATAACGTCAGCGTGATCGTGGCCCAATCGGTGGCGGCGCAGCGCGTCTTCGAGAGCCGTCCCGACGAGGGCCGCGCAGCCCTGCGTTCGATCGAGGGTGCCGGACGCGAGGCGCTCGTCGAGATGCGCCGGCTCCTCGGCCTCCTGAGGACGGATGACGACCGCCCCGACGTGCGGGATCCGCAGCAGGGACTGGATGATCTCGGGACGCTGCTGGCACAGGTGAGGGAGGCGGGGCTCCCCGTCGACCTCGAGATCGAAGGCGCCCCGAGGCCGCTGCCGGCGGGCCTCGACCTCTCCGCCTTCCGCATCGTCCAAGAGGCGCTCACGAACGTGTTGAAGCATGCTGGGTCGGCGCGTGCGCTCGTAACGGTCCGCTACGGCGATACGAGCCTCGGCCTTTCGGTCACCGACGATGGTCGTGGGTACGACATCAAGGACCGGGAGCCGTGGCGTGCGAGATACGGCCATCTCGGGATGCGCGAGCGCGTCGGTCTCTTCCGGGGCGAGCTGCGGGTGGGGCCGCGTCGTGGCGGGGGCTACGAGGTCTTCGCGTCGTTGCCTCTCAACGCGGATCCGATTTGACGATCCGTGTCCTGGTCGCCGATGACCAACCGCTGATGCGGACCGCCTTCGAGATGACGCTGAGCTCGGAGGACGACATCGAGGTGGTCGGCGAAGCGGCCGACGGACGTGAGGTCATCGACCAGGCTCGGCTGCTGCACCCCGACGTCATCCTCATGGACATCCGGATGCCCAAGCTGGACGGCGTCGAGGCGACCCGCATCCTTGCGGCGGAGGACGATGCCCTCAGGATCCTCATCCTCACCACGTTCGACATCGACGAATACGTGCTCGAGGCACTCAGGGCCGGCGCGAGCGGCTTCCTGCTCAAGGACGTTCGCGCCGAGGAGCTCGCCCGTGCCATCCGGGTGGTGGCCGACGGCGATACCCTCCTCGCGCCCTCGGTGACTCGACGGCTCCTCGAGACGTTCGGCGAGTTCCGCGGGCGTGGCCCCGAGCAGTCGCGGGAGCTGGACGTCCTCACCCCCACGGAACGCACCGTCCTCACGCTCATCGGGCGGGGGCGTTCGAACAGCGAGATCGCGGCGGAGCTCTCGATCGCGGATACCACCGTGCGCACGCACGTCCGTCACATCTTCGAGAAGCTCGGGCTCCGCGATCGCGTGCAGGCCGTCGTGCTCGCCTACCGCACCGGCTTGGTCACGCCCACTGCAAGCTGATCGGGCCCTCGATGCGGCGGCTCGTCGTCCTGCGCGACGACAACAGTTCGTCCCGGGCGACGACGACGACCGCCCTGCAGCTTCCTAGGCTTCTCCGCACGGACGATTCGTCGAGGGAGGGACCGCACCATGATGCGGTGGATCATCGGATCGAGCCTCAAGGCACGAGGGTTCGTGCTCTTCCTTGCTGCTTTGTTGGTGGTGTTCGGCCTGTTGCAGCTGCGTGACGTGCCGCGGGACCCGCTCCCGGAATTCACGTCCCCCACGGTTCAGGTCCAGACAGAAGCCCTCGGCCTGTCGGCCCCCGAGGTCGAAGAGCTCATCACCACGCCGCTCGAGCAAGACCTGCTCAACGGAGTGGCCTTCCTTCATACGATCCGCTCCGCGTCCCTTCAGGGGCTCTCGTCGATCGAAATGGTGTTCGAGCCGGGCACCAACATCCTGGACGCCCGCCAGGTGGTGGAGGAGCGGCTCACACAGGCACACGCGCTCCCACAGGTGTCGAAGCCTCCCCAGATGCTCCAGCCGACCGCGTCGACGAGCCGCGTGATGATGGTCGGCCTGACCTCGGATGACCTGTCACTGATCGACATGTCCCTGCTCGCTCGGTGGAACATCAGGCCCCGCTTGATGGGCGTTCCCGGTGTGGCCAACGTCTCCGTCTTCGGCCAGCGGGAACGGCAGCTGCAGGTGCTGGTCGACCCGGCGCGCCTCCGAGCGCACCATGTGACGCTCCAGCAGATCATCGAAACGACCGCGAACGCTCAGTTCGTCTCGAACCTGACGTTCGTCGAGGCCTCCACCCCGGGGACCGGGGGGATCATCGAGACCCCCAATCAACGATTCGGGATCCAGCACGGTGTGCCCTTCGCCACGCCCGCCGACCTGGCGAAAGTGATCATCCAGGACAACGGTGGTGCTCCATTGCGCCTCGGAGACGTCGCCGACGTCGTGGTGGACCACCAACCGCTCATCGGAGACGCGGTCTTCTCCGACGGACCCG
>JAOUEA010000283.1 GCA_029858935.1 Actinomycetota bacterium | reverse complement strand
GGCGCGTGCCAGAGGCGCCGTGAGCGTCGCCGTCGAGATGTCGTCGATCGTGTCGACGGCGGCGTCGAGCTTCGAGGTCGCCGCCTCGAGCGAAGGCTGTGCCGACCTGATCACCTCGGGGTCCGTCCGGCCGCCCGAGCTCACGCCCGGGATGCCTTCGCCTTCCCAGCCGGTCGCCACGAGCGCGGCCGCGAGCGAACCGCCTGCGGAAGCCGCGAGCTCGGCAGCCGTTCCGATGGCCGTGATCGCGTGCACGTCGTCGCCGATCACGGGCAGGGCGCCCGCCAGCATCCCCGAGGGATGGCTGCCGAGCGAGGACGCCTGCGAAGCAGCAGCCTCGGCCGCTGAGAGCGACGCGGCCGCCACCGCCGGGTTCCCCTCCTGGAGCGCCTCCGAGCCAGTGGCCAGCGACGCTCGGGCGTCTCGAAGGCCGTCGAACGCCGCCCATCCGGCCCAGAGGGCGTCGAGCACCAGGAGAGCCACGATGACACCCACCCACACCCACACCCGGTGCCGACGCTGACGAGCGTGTCTGCCTCGGCGATCTCCTCTGGTGCGCGACACGTGGGCACCCTATCGGAGCGTGATCGGCGCGCCGGGCCGCTTCAGGCAGCCGCATCGTGCGTCGATGGTTCTTGAATGGAGCGGAGCCCGAGGGTTCTCACGGTGGTCACCCGTTTGAACGTGGGAGGACATGCCCGACAGGCGTTGTTCCTCACCAAGGAACTCCCGGCACGCGGGTTCCAAACCCGTCTCGTCTGGGGCACGTCGGGCCGGGCTGAAGGCGAGTTGACACCGACCAGTGACATCCCGGCAACGCACATGCCCTGGCTTGCTCGAGAGTTGAGTCCCTCGGCCGACCTCCGGACCCTCCAGGCGCTGTCGGGGGTCATCCGCCGTTGGCGGCCGCAGGTCGTGCACACCCACCTCGCCAAGGCCGGCGCGCTCGGTCGACTCGCCGCCCGCCGGATGCACGTGCCGGTGGTAGTGCATACGTTCCATGGGCACGTGCTGCAGCAGTACTTCTCCGACCTCAAGAATGCGGCGTTCGCGGCGGCCGAGCGCGCACTCGCTGCCCGAACCGATGCGTTGATCGCGGTCGCGCCACAGGTACGCGACGACCTGCTGGCGAAGGGCATCGGTCGCGAGGACCAATGGCATGTGGTGCCCGTCGGGGTCGACCTCGCGACGCTGCTGCGCACGCGGTCGTCCCCGGAGGAGGCCAGGGCTCGGCTCGGGCTCCCCACCGGCGGATCGGTCATCGGCGTCGTCGGCAGACTCGCGCCGGTCAAGGACCATCGCACCTTCTTCGAGGCTGCGGCGCGCCTCCTCTCGGATCGCCCCGACACGACGGTGGTTGTCGCGGGCGATGGGCAACTCCGTGAATCGCTCGAGGCCGAAGCGCGTTTGATGCTCGGCGATCGGGTGCGGTTCCTCGGATGGGTCGAAGACCTCCCCTCGCTCTACGGAGCTCTCGACGTTGTGGTGCTGACCTCGCGATCGGAAGGAACCCCGGTCGCGCTCATCGAGGCTGCGGCGTCGGGGACCCCCGTCGTCGCGACGGGCGTCGGCGGCGTGCCCGAGGTCGTCCGCGACCGTGAGACCGGCCTGCTCGTGCCCCCCCGCGACCCCGTCGCGGTCGCCGCACAGATCCTGACCCTTCTCCAGGACCCGCAGGGAGCTCGCAAGATGGGGGAGGAGGGCGCGGACTGGGTGCGAGATCGCTTCTCGCAGGATCGCTTGGCCGACGATCTGACCGGCCTGTATATGGAGCTGCTCGCACGGTCACGGGGGGCGAACGCCTCGCGTCCGGTGCTTCGGACGCACGTGGCCACCGGGTAGGGCCGACGGGAAGTCCCGCTTGATCGGCTACTCGCCACCGGCGAGCCAGTGTCGTTGCACCGCGATGCTCCTGCCGATACGCTGGGCGCCGTCTGGCAGTGGGTTCAAGGCCCGCGCGAATCGCTGACCGAGGAGTCGATGACGTGAAGAAGATGCTGACGTCCATCCTGGCGTGCACGATGCTGTTCGTGGTCCTGGGCGCCGCTCCGGCCTCCGCGCACGAGCGCATCGAGAACTCGACGATCACGATCAACGCGAGCTCCCGCCAGGTGCCCAAGGGCAAGAAGGTCTCGTTCCAGGGCAAACTGAAGAGCCCGTGGTCCCGGTGCTTCAACTGGCGCCCCGTCACGCTCTACAAGGGCAAGACCCCGGTCGCGACGAAGAAGACCCGGCAGTCCGGGTATTACAAGTTCACGGTGAGGGTCACGTCCACGAAGACCTGGAAGGTGAAGTTCGGCGGCCGCAAGTGGGGCAAGCACCCGCACGTGCACCGCTGCATCGGAAGCTCCTCCAAGGGCATCAAGGTTCGCGCCCTCTAGCAGGCCGGAGCCACCATCGAGGTTCCGCACGGCGTTCGCATCGTCGACCTCGAGACCCGCGACGACCCGCGCGGTGCCTTCACCGAGGTCTTCCGCCAGGAGTGGTTCCCCGACGCGCCTGCGATGGTGCAGTCGAACCTGTCGCGCAGCCGGGCCGGCGTGCTCAGGGGCCTGCACTTCCATCGGCAGCAAGCCGACTACTGGTGCTTGCTCGAGGGCACGGCGTTCGTGGC
>JAOUEA010000282.1 GCA_029858935.1 Actinomycetota bacterium | reverse complement strand
GACGGGGACTTCGTCGGGTGGCTCGAGGCACATGCCATCGGCCTCGACGTCACGATCGCAGACCCCGGCTCGTGGGTCCTCCAGGTTCAGGGCCCGGCCTCCCTCGACGTCCTGGCGGCGGCCTGCGACGCATCGGCTCCCGAGCCGTTCGGGTATTTCGCGGTCGCCGAGACGCGCATCGCGGACCAGCCGGTGATCGTCTCGCGCACAGGCTGGTCAGCGGAGCTCGGCTTCGAGGTGTACACGTTGCCCGGCATCGATGCGGGGGCGTTGTGGGAACGGCTGCTCGCCGCCGGCGAACCGCACGGTCTGGCCGTGCAGAGCCTCGAGTCCCTCGGCATCCGCAGGATCGAGGCCGGCATCCTCGACAACGGCACAGACATGGGTCCGCATACGACCCCGTTCGCCGCGGGTCTCGGCCGGTTCGTCGACCTCGAGAAGGAGAACTTCATCGGTCGCGACGCGCTCGCGGGCGCCGATCGGCGCCCGCGCATCTTCGGCATCTCCGGTGAGGGGGTTCCCGTGCCGGGGACCGACGTGTTCCACGAGCGCTCGGTGGCCGGACGGGTGACGGCTGGCGCCTGGTCGCCCTTCCTCGAACGGGGCATCGGCTACGCGCTCATGCATGAGCCGGGTGCCTGGGCAGGACGTTCGGTGAGACTGGCCGGCGACGACGCGTCGTCCGACCTCGTGGAGCTTCCGTTCTACGACCCCGAGCGAGCGATCCCCCGCGGGGCTCCGTCGGACGAATCGTCAGCGTAGCTCGACGAACCCGGCAGCCTCGCACGCGTCGAGCATCATGCGGATGTCGTCGTAGGTCTCCGTGTGCACCGGCACGAACCGATCCACGAGCCCCAGCGCGAGTCGATCGTGCGTGGCTGCGTCGTCGTGGATCGTCACGACCACGTCGCGGATCGCCTCGCGGAGATCCTCGGGGACGCGCCTCGACACCGCGACCGGCTGGATCGTGGAAGGGCCGAGCGCCTCGACGATGCGCAGCCGCTCGGCGAGGTCGGGGTCGTCGCGCATCGCGATCGCCAGCACCTGGGAGTCGATCGCCGAGCCATCGATCTCGCCGTCGGCGACCATGCGGATGGCCTCCTCGTGGAACCCTGCCTCGATCACCTCGCCGAAGAATCCGGTCGTCTCCCCGAGCTGCACCATGTGGTAGCGGGTGATCCCGTACCCCGAGTGCGACAACGGTTCGTTGTAGGCCCACGATCGTCCGCGCAGATCGAGGAATGAACGGAACGGCGCATCACGATGCACGATCACGTCGGAGAAATACACGGGCCGTCCCGCATAGCGCTCCCCGACCAGCACGGGCGCCGCGATCGGAACCGCGAGGTCGAGCCCGCGCCGCTCGAACACGACGTAGGGCAGGCTGCACACGAAGCAGACCTCGTTCACGTCGCGTTCGCAGTTCTCGTAGGAGGTCTCGACGACGAGTTCGGTCTCAACCCCCAACCGCCGACCGACCGCATCGGTCACGAGCTCGTAGACCGGCATCACGTTGGGCGCGAGGAACGTGCCGAACCGCAGCCGGTTCACCGTCAGCCCCTCCACATGTGATCCGCTATCCCCTATCGACGGTGAGCGTGCACACATCCTGGTGAACGTTCGCCGGCAAGTCCAGGAACGGGCAGGGTGTGGTTCGGCGCTCGGTGCCGCTGACACCGTTCATGGTCACGGCCCCCAACGGCGTGGCCCATCGGTCAGCCTTCCTGCACGCCGGCGTTCGCCACGATCCGCTGAAGGCGCGGGAAGACTCCTGCCGCGAGCGCGTGGTTGTCTCGGAACGTGAGATGGGTCGGATACGCGACCCCGGTCCGATCCGTGAACGGGCAGATGTTGAAGAACCCATCACTCGAATAAGCCTGGAAGTGCAGGAGGAGTTCGTAGAGGTCGTTGTAGAGGCCCACGTCGGCGCTGAACGGGTCCTGGAGCCAATGGTTGCCGATGTATCTGATGTCACCGTACGTGCGGCAGCCTCCGAGGTCGCTGCCGTATGGCACCCCGTTCCCCTCGCTCGGCCCATCTGGATACGGGAGCGGATCGCCCGGCCGCGGGGCAGGGCCGAAGTCGGTCGTGCCCACCGGGGCGTCGAACGCGATGTTGCGACGCACGGTGATGTGGCGGCTCCCACCGTCGGTATAGAAGGTGTTGCCACCCGCCGAGGACCGCTTGTGGGAGATCACGTTCTCCTCGATCAACAAGCCGTCGGCCGGCGAGGGTCCCTGACTGCCTGTGGTGTAGATCGCGCCACCGTCCCAGAGCTCACCCAGGAAATCTGAGATGCGGTTGCCGCTGATCACGCTGCCCCCGTTCGGCGTCGGGCTCGGATGCCGTCCCCAGCCGTTGCGCCGCGCTCCGGGCAGCCCCGGGAACCCGCCGGGATCGAGCAGTCCCCACCCCCACCCCATCGCGATCGCCGACCAGGGAACGTCGACGATCGTGTTGTGGTCGATGATCGTGCGACGTGTGAAGCCGGCGTAGATCCCCGGCGCATCCACGTACTCCACCGCGACGCTGCGCACGAGGTTGTTCGAGAGCCTGTTCCCCCGGGTGATCTGATCTGCACGCCGGGGGTGATGATCGAGCTCATCGATCCCCCCGACCTGGATC
>JAOUEA010000281.1 GCA_029858935.1 Actinomycetota bacterium | reverse complement strand
CAACTCCGTGCGGGCCTACGGGCCCGAGGTGAGGTGGCGCATCCGGCAGGGCTCCCCCGACGGCTACGTCGCCGCCGCCCGAGCCATCGGCGGTTCCGACGCAGACGTCGTGTGCGTGCAGCACGAATTCGGCCTGTACGGCCTCTGGAAGGACGAGGCGTGGGAAGACGACACGTGGATCGAGGGCACGTACATCGATCATCTGACGCCGTTCCTCCAGGAAGTCGGCAAACCGGTTGTCGTCACGATGCATACCGTGCTGCCCGAGCCCACCGAAGCCGTGCGTGACGCTGTCCGCAACATCGCGGCCAACGCGGACCATCTGATCGTGATGGCGGAAACCGCCGTCGAGATCTTGCACGAGGTGTACGGGGTCACGACGCCTGCGACGGTGATCCCGCACGGCATGCCGCATATCGAGCCGCGTGGACGGCGCCAGCTGAAAGAGAAGCTGGGGCTCGCGGGTCGTCAGATCGTCGCCACCTTCGGACTCGTCGGTCCCGGCAAGGGGCTCGAGTACGTGATCGAGGCGATGCCGTGGGTCGCGCAACACCACCCTGATGCGCTCTACCTGATCGCCGGTCAGACGCACCCTGAGCTGCTGCGTCATCACGGAGAGGAGTACCGCAACAAGCTCACCGAGATGATCGAGAGCCTGGGACTCGAGGAGAACGTCGCGTTCCTGAATCAGTATCTGCAACAGCAGGACATCATCGAGCTGCTCCTCGCAACCGACATCTACGTGACGCCTTATCTCGATCCGAATCAGATCACGAGCGGCACGCTGAGCTACGCGCTCGGCGCGGGCAAGGCGGTCGTCTCGACGCCCTACCTGCACGCGAAGGAGGCACTCGAGCACGAACGGGGACTGCTGGTCGATTTCCGCGACGCCGATCAGCTCTCGACGGCGATCAATTCGATCCTCGACGAGCCGGAGCTGAAGGCTCGGCTCGAGCAGAACGCCTACGCCTACGCCAACGAGTTCACGTGGCCGAAGACCGGCAGGCATTTCGTCGAAGTCATGCGGGAACTCCACGCGTCGACTCCGGCCAAGCAACCCACCCGGGCCCGACCGGGGGAATGGGTCGCGGTGCCGATCGGCGCGCGCCTGGCCGACAACCCCTTGATCACTCCTGCCGACGTCCCGCCCTCGCAACCGGGCATGGAGGTGATCTCCACGATCAACGCCGGGGCAGCACGCGTGGGCGACGAGGTCGTCTTGTTGCTGCGGGTGGCGGAACGACCGAGCGCGACGGGCGAACTGCCCCGGGGCGCGCGGCTCGTGGATCTTCGCGGCGACCCGCCCACGCTGGCCCCGCTCCCGGAGGGACTCGAGGCCGAAGACCTGGTCGGCATGCCCTTCTTCGATACTCAGGCCTCCCCACCCCGCATCGTGCTCGGCTATGCGCGCCGCGACGAACCAGGCATCGACCTCGCCGATCCGCGAGCGATCCGCTATCGCAACCCTGAGGACGGTCATCTCGGCGACGACGGCACGACCGTCTTCCTCACCCATACTTCGCACCTGCGCCTCGCGCGCAGCCTCGACGGCGAGCACTTCGACATCGAGCCCGAGCCCGCGCTGCTGCCGGCGACGGAGCTCGAGGCATACGGTGTGGAAGATCCCCGCATCAGCGAGATCGACGGGGTCTTCCACATCACGTACGTCTCTGTGAGCCGGCTCGGCATCACGACCAGCGTGCTCACGACCGTCGACTTCCGAACGTTCGCGCGCGGCGGGGTGATCTTGCCCCCCGACCAGAAGGACGTCGTGCTGTTCCCTGAGCGTGTTGGCGACAAGTACCTCGCGTTCACGCGTCCGATGCCGGCGTCGTTCTCGCGGGTGCTCGGCATCTGGATCGCCGAGTCGCCCGATCTCGCCCACTGGGGGGCTCACCGCCCGGTCGCGCTGCCCCGGCCCGGATCGTGGGACGAGACGCGTATCGGCGCGAGTCTCACCCCGATCCGAGTCGACGGAGGTTGGCTCGAGATCTATCACGGAGCCGACCGCACGAACCGCTATGGCATGGGTGCCATGCTGCTCGATGCCGACGACCCCGCGACGGTGCTCGCACGGTCGCCCCATCCGCTGCTCGCACCCGAACTCGACTACGAGCGGTCCGGGTTCCTGCACGATGTGGTGTTCCCGAGCGGCCATGTCACGCTCGGCGAGGGACGCATCCGCGTGTACTACGGCGCCGCAGACTCGAACCTCGCTGCGGCCGACTTCTCGATCGCCGACGTCCTGGCCCACCTCGATCCGTGCTGAGGCAGCTCGCCCGGTTGACCCGGCCTGCGCCGGCCGCCGGACCGAGCGCGCTGGCGCTCGCCGTGTATTCCGATCCCTCGGGCGAACCGGTGACCGCGAAGGAGTCGGGGTACGAAGGTGTGGCCTGCGTCGATGACGCCGCGCGTGCGCTGGACGTGCTCTGCAGCGTATGGACGCGAACCCGTGACCCGGGCATCGAACGCTGGGCCCGCGGACTGCTGGAGTTCGTGTTGTGGATGCAGGGCGACGACGGACGCTGGTGGAACTTCATCTACGACTGGAACGGGCCTCGCAACGAGACCGGGGTGACCTCATCGACCGGCGAGAACTTCTGGCACGCGCGCGCCCTGTCGGGCGTGACG
>JAOUEA010000280.1 GCA_029858935.1 Actinomycetota bacterium | reverse complement strand
GTCCGGCTGATCAGGGCCACCGACCAGGTGGACGAGCGTGAAGACGCCACCGAGCACCTCCGCGAGCGCGTCGGCATCGTCGAGCCGGTCCACGGTGACTTTCGCGCCGAGTGCCCGAAGCGGTTCTGCAGACGACTCGTCGCGCACGGCGACACGCACCTCGTCCTTGCGGACGAGCAACGGCACGAGCGCATGCCCCACCGGCCCCGATGCGCCCGTCACCATCACCGTCATGTCGCGATGCTACCCGGGCGCCCGTACGCCCCCCGGTCTCGAAGTAGGCTCGAGCGCGATGGACCGACCGAGCCGCGACGACGTCGAGCGTGTGTCGGCGGCGATCAAGTCGGAGCCCGTCTCTTGGCGACCGGTCACGCGCGGCGGCCAAACGGCAGCCTCACGGTGGGTGACGACGCTCTCCGACGGGTCGACGCGCTTCGTGAAGATCGCGCACACCGACGACACCGCCGCATGGATCCGGGACGAGCACCTCTTCTACGCCCTCGCCGGGCGCCGACCCTACCTCCCGTCGTTCATGGGGTGGCACGACGACGGCGAACGCCCCGTCCTGGTGCTGGAAGACCTCTCAGGTGCCGCCTGGCCGCCTCCGTGGACGCGCGCCGGGGTCGAGGCCGTCATCCGATGCCTGCACGAGGTCGCCGAGAGCGAGCCACCGCCCGGTCTGCCCGATGCCCGCAACAGCCAGTTCGCGCTCGATGCCTGGCCAGACGTGGCCGCCGATCCCAGTCCGTTCCTCTCGCTGGGACTCTGCTCACCGGCGTGGCTCGAGCGGCACCTTCCGGCACTGTCCGAGGCCTCAGCTCGCGCGGTGTTCGACGGCGACGATCTGCTGCACTTCGATGTCCGAAGCGACAACCTGTGTCTGCTCGATGGCCGTGCCCGGCTGATCGATTGGAACTTCGCCTGCATCGGCAACCCCGTGTTCGACGTCGCGGCGTGGTTGCCGAGCCTGCACGCCGAGGGCGAACCGCCGCCCGAGCGGATACTCGACACCACCGATGAGGTCGCCGCGATCGCTTCCCTGCTCGCAGGGAACTTCGGATGGCGGGGCGCGATGCCCGACATCGCGGACGCCCCGCACGTCAGACCGCTGCAACGCAAGCAGGCGGCGAGCTCGCTCCCATGGGCGGCTCGGGCGCTCGGCCTCCCTCCGCCTTGATCGGGGCGGCGCGGCACCCAAGCGCCAGCCGAAGCACCTGCAAGGGGCCTTGCAGATGCAAGGCCCTGCTACCATCCGAGCCGTGGAACGCACCCGGCACGACTACGCCGATGTGATGGAGCAGCTCCGTGCTCGGGGCTTGCGCATGACGCCGCAGCGACGGGCCATCGTCACGGAGGTGATGCGGACCCAGGGCCACATCGCTCCCAGCATGATCGCGCGGAAGGTGCAGGGAGACATGCCCGGGGTGAACGCGTCCACGGTCTATCGCACGCTCACGCTGCTGGAAGAGGTCGGTGTGCTTTCCCACTCGCATCTCGAAACGGGCGCCGAGTATCACATGACCGACGAAGCCGAGCACGTGCACCTCACCTGCGGGCGCTGCGGCAAGGACGACCCACTCTCGCTCGGCGAGGCCCACGCCCTGCAGGGCTTGATCCGCCGTCATCACGGGTTCGAAGCCGACCTGACGCACTTCGCGATCACGGGTCGGTGTGCCGGATGCGCGGCGGCCGGCGCATAACCAACGGCGCGCCGCCCCGACCTGCGTGGTGATCAGCCGGTGCGCTGGAGCGTGTGACGGCGCCGTTCGTACTCGTCGTCGTCGATCTCACCCCGGGCGAACCGCTCGGCCAGCACGTCGAGCGCTTTGCTGTCCCGATCGTGATCGTCGCGACGCACCGGCGTCCGCACGATCGCCCACAGCACCAGTGCGAGGAGGGCCCAGAACGACACCATCATGAGGACCCCCCATCCCCAGTCCATCGTTCCCCACATCACGCCACGCCACCTCCTCACTCGATGCAACCTCGGAGCGCGGGCCTCGGAGGGGGCGTCCGGACCCAGACCCACGGGACGTTCCGCTCGGCACGATGAGCGTCGACGCGGCGCTCAGTGAGCGTCGAGGCTGACGCCGGCCGCCACGTCGCGACCCCGCCAGCCCGACCAGGCGTACGCGCCCAGCAGCACAGCCCCAGCCGCAAGCACCACGGTGCCCCCGGATGACCAGTCCAGGTAGTACGAGCCATACACCCCGACGAATCCACAGAGGGTGCCGACCCCGACCGAGATCAGCAGCATGCGCCCGAAGCTGTCGGTGAGCAGGCGGCCGATGACCGGCGGGATCACGAGCATGGCGGCGATCATCGTGACCCCGAGCACGTTCATCGTGGCGGCGATCGTGGCCGTGAGCATCACCGCGAGCATCAGGTCGATCCTGCCGGTCCGAACGCCCGAGACGTCGGCCACCTCCGGGTCGAACGTCGAGAAGAGCAGCGACCGGTAGCCGAAGAAGACGAACGCCGCCGCGGCGGCCCCGACGAGCACCACGACGATCACGTCGGCAGGCGCAACCCCGAGCACGTTGCCCCACAGGAGCGCCTCGAAGTTGACGACGAAGGTCCGCTGAACCGAGATCAAGATGATGCCGATGGCGAAGCTCGCCGAGGTGATCGCCCCGAT
>JAOUEA010000279.1 GCA_029858935.1 Actinomycetota bacterium | reverse complement strand
CGCAGCCAGGTCGCCCTGCGCGTCTACGGCCTGGAACACCTCAGCGCGCTCGACGGCGGCGTCATCTTCTTCTCCAACCATTCGAGCCATCTCGACGCCACGATCATCATGACCGTGTTGCCCGACCGGCTGCAGCAGAAGACCGCGGTCGGAGCCGCGCGCGACTACTTCTTCGACGTCTGGTGGCGCGCCGCGTTCACCGCGCTCACCTACGGAGCGTTCCCCATCGATCGGTCGCGGGGGGCTCGCAACGCCGTCACCAAGGCGCGGGAGCTGCTCGACGACGGGTGGAGCCTCGTCGTGTTCCCCGAGGGAACGCGCTCACCCGACGGCCACGCGAAGCGGTTCCGCCACGGCACGGCGCGTCTGTGTATCGAGGCAGGCGTCGGCGCCGTGCCGATAGGCATCCGCGGCGCGTATCAGGCCATGCCCAAGGGACGCTGGTGGCCCCGAGCCGGTCGTCCTCCGGTGCGTGTTCGCATCGGGGCGCCGCTGTTCCCGGCGGAGGGCGAAACCCACCAAGCGTTCACAGCGCGCATGACGCAGGCCGTTGCCGAGCTCCTCGACGAGGACCGAACCACGTGGTGGGAGTCGCTGCGCCGTGCGGAACGTGGCGAAACCCCGCCTCCGTACGGTCCGACCGGCCCGGAGTGGCTCAAGCGGTGGGAGGGCACTCGCCCGATCGAACGACACGGCAGCGGGAAGACCTGGGAGTGACCCGTGCCCCGCACCGGTGGTGAGCAACGGCGCACGACGATCGTCGCCGAGGCGATCCACCAGTTTGGTCGTGACGGGTACAAGGGCGCGAGCATCGAGAGCATCGCGACGGCGGTCGGGGTTCGCAAGCAGAGCCTGCTGTACTACTTCCCGAACAAGGACGCGTTGCTCGAGGCGTGTCTGCAAGCGGCAGGAGCACGGTTGGGTGCCGAGCTCGCCGCCGCGCTCGAGGGCACCCAGACCTACTGGGATCGTGCGGAGGCGGTGATCCACGGGGTCTTCGATCTTGCCGCTGAGTGGCCGGAGTTCCCGATGTTCGTGCGGGAAGCCGCGCGGCTCGGTCCGGCGGCGTTCGACCGGTTCGCCGATGTGCTCGATCCCTTGCGGCTGCGGGCGATCGAGTTCCTGCAGGCAGGCATGGACGCCGGCGAGATCCGCAAGCAAGACCCGGCGATGCTGTTGTTCACCCTCTACACGGCCGTCGTCGGCTCGCTCACCGAGGCGAGCGTGTTGAACGCAGTGGTCGGGTCCGATACCGGACAGGCTTCGCTTCGTCGCCGCGAGCGCGAGGTGCTGTTGTTCGTGCGAGCGGCTCTGCGCCCCGCTCAGGATTGAGTAACCGATTGCCTGGCACACGGGACCCCACGAGGATGGTCTGATGGAGATCCGAGACGAGCGCCGCGACGTGACCGCGGTGTTCGCCGACCTCGTCGGATCGACCGCGCTCGGCGAGCGTCTCGACCCCGAGGAGTTGAAGTTCGTGGTCGGAGATGCGGTGGCGCGCATGGTCACGGCGATCGAGGCATTCGGGGGCACGGTGAAGGACCTCGCCGGCGACGGTGTCCTGGCGCTCTTCGGTGCGCCGACAGCCCACGAGGACGACCCCGAGCGAGCGATCCGAGCCGGACTGCGCATCGTCGACGAGATCGCAGCCTTCGGTCGCGAGGTCGCGGAAGGGTGGGGCATCGACGCGCTCAACGTCCGGGTCGGCATCAACACGGGCCCGGTCATCACCGGCGTGATCGGAGCGGGCGGCCGCGTCGAGTTCGGTGCGCTGGGCGATGCCGTGAACGTGGCGGCCCGATTGCAGTCTCACGCCGAACCCGGCACCGTGCTCGTCGGGGAACCCACGCGCCGTGCGGCGACCGGCGGGTTCGCATGGAGCGAGGAGCGTGCGTTCGAGCTGAAAGGGAAGTCGGAGCCCGTGACGGCCTTCACCGTCGACGGTGTCGCCGACGCAAGCACGAGGCGCGCAGACCCAGGCGCTGCGCCTCGCATGGTCGGGCGCGATCGTGAGCTCGCTCGTCTCCGCTCGTCGATCGAGGCGGTTGCTGCGGGGACAGGGGGTGTGGTCTTCGTGTCGGGGGAACCCGGCATCGGCAAGACCCGCATGGTGCATGAGCTGCGCCGATCGTTCGCGGCCGAACGCCCCGAGCACGGTCGTTCCTTGTGGCTCGAGGGCCGATGCGTCAGCTACGCGGGCTCCATCCCCTACTGGCCGTTCCGGGATCTGTTCCGCGCCTGGCTGGGGGTCGGCGACGACGAACCCGAGCTCCGAGTTCGGGTTGCCCTGCGCCGGCAGGTCGATCGGCTCTCCGGCGCGCGCGCCGACGAGGCGGTGCCCTATCTCGCTGCGCTGCTCGGCCTCGCCCCGGCGCCCGGAGAGGCTGAGCGGCTCGAGGAGTTGTCGCCCGAAGCGCTGCAGTATCGCAGCTTCGAAGTGGTCCGCTCCACGCTGCGGCGGCTCGCCGAGGACGGGCCCGTCGCGGTCGCGCTCGAAGACCTCCATTGGGCCGACGCCACGTCGCTCCAGTTGCTCCGGGAGCTGATCGCCGACACCGAGGATTCCGCCCTCTTGGTGGTCTGTACGCTGCGACCCGAGCGCGACCACGGTGCCTGGCGCCTGAAGGAGGACGTCGCGCGCAGC
>JAOUEA010000278.1 GCA_029858935.1 Actinomycetota bacterium | reverse complement strand
CCCGTGCGGAGGGCCTCGTGCTGTCGCGGGTGGGCCGTTCGGGCTCCCCCGGGGAGGGGACAGCGCGCGGTCGAGTTCCCAGCAGCAGACCGGCTGCCGCAGAGATGGTCCGGCTATGCCGTATGCCCTATTCAAGGTAGTCGGGAAGCGTGCCGATGCAGGTGGGGACCGCTCCCCCCGAGCGCGACTCCTTATGACGAACGAGACCGCCGAGCCTCCCGCGATGCGCGAGGGCACCTGCCCGTACTGCGAGCGAACCGTGCTCGTCTACGAGGAGCCGCCCCGCTGCCCGTTGTGTGCATGTCCGCTGGACGAGCACACGGTGCGGCCTTACGTCTTCCCGGGGGATCGAGCGCCCGCCGACCCCGAGTAGCCGGCTCGGCGACCGGGGTCAGGGGAGCAACCGAACCTTCCGGCGACCCCTCACGTCGCTGAGGAGCTCGATCGCCTCGGCACCCGGCAGCTCGTCGACACGGATCGCGCCCTCGATGAGCCAGCCCTCTTCGAGGGCGACCTCGCGCCCGACGCCCGGCAGCAGCCCGGCATCGAGCGGCGGCGTCACCCACCGTCCGCCGAACGAGACGGCCACGTTGGCGATCGTCGCCTCGGTGATCTCGCCGCGATCGTTCACGAGCAGCACGTCGTCGGCGTCGGGGTGTCGGGCGCGAGCGTCGTCGTATGGGCCCCGGAGACTGGTCTTGTGGAACAGCATCGGATCGCCGGGGTCGACCGGGTGGCCGTGGTCGATCGCCACGGGCACCGGCTCCGCCGGGGGAACGAGCGCGGTCGTCCCGACATCGACCCGTCCCCGTCGATCGACCGACACCCGCATGCGAGCAGGCCGGTCGGGGAATCGCGTGGCGGCCTCGTCCAATGCATCGACGACGGCTTCCTCATCGCAGGCGAAGCCGAAGTAGTCGCAGGACGCTCGCAGGCGTTGGAGATGCCGCTCGAGATGCAGGAACCCGTCGCCCGGGTCGTGGCGCACGGTCTCGTACAGCTCGAACCGGGGACGCCTCGCCGTGAGCACCCGGGCCTTCGCGACGGTTTCCTCGTACTCGCCTTCGCTGCTGGAACCCCACGTGATGCCACCGCCCACCCCGTACTCGGCCGTGTGCGTCTCGGCGTCGAGCACCACCGTGCGGATCGGCACGTTGAATCGAGCCGCCGGGAGGTCCGAGCCCCCCGGTGCGAGGAAGCCGACCGCTCCGCAGTACACCCCTCGAGGGGAATCCTCCAGCTCGGCGATCAGCTGCATCGTCCTCACCTTCGGTGCACCCGTCACCGAGCCGCATGGGAAGAGCGCCCGGAAGACGTCGACGAGCGACGCGTCCTCCTCCAGATCGGCCGAGACGGTGGAGGTGAGCTGCCACACCGTCTCGAATCGCTCGAGCTCGAAGACGTCGCTCCAGGTCACCGAGCCGGTGCGGGAGACCCTTCCGATGTCGTTGCGGAGCAGGTCCACGATCATGGCGTTCTCCGCACGGTCCTTCACCGAGCCCCGCAGGCTCGCCGCGACCGCCTCGTCCTCGGCCGGCCACCGGCCGCGGCGAGCGGTGCCTTTCATCGGCTTCGTGGTGATGCGACGCCCGTCGATGCGGAAGAAGAGCTCCGGTGAGGCCGAGAGCACGCGGTACCGCCCGAGGTTGAGGTAGGCGGCATACGCCCCCCGCTGCGCGTAGCAGAGGTCACGGTAGAGACCTCGCTCATCGCCTTCCACCTGGGAGCGCAGCCTGATCGTGTGGTTGACCTGATAGGTCTCGCCGGCCGCGATGTGCTCCCTGATGCTGCCGATCGCGGCGTCGTAGGCTGCACGCTCGATCGACGGACGCCACGAGTCCTCGTCCGCCTTCGTCCCATCGTCGTTGGGTTCGGGCAACACCGTTCGCTCGCGTTCCTCGAACATCGCGAACCACGCCAGCGGCAGCCGTGCGAACGGGTCGTCGGCCCGACGCTGGAGCACTTCCATGGCCGGATCGAGACCTCGCGCGGCCTCGTACGAGACGAACCCTGCGACCCAGAGCCCTCGGGCAGTGGCGGCTTCCGCGGCCGCGATCGCACCGACGACCTCGTCGGGCCGCAGCGCTTCGAGAACCCCGACGGGACCCACGAACCGGAACGAGTCCGACGCCCCGGTCAGATCGTCGAATCGAGCCTCGATCATGGCCGGAACGATAGCCTTGTCTCCATGGCGTCGAAGGGGTCAGTGCTGGTCGCGATGTCGGGTGGGGTCGACTCGTCGGTTGCGGCATGCCTGCTCGCCGAGCAGGGCTACGAGGTGATGGGCTCGCACATGCGCCTCGTGCATCTCGACGACGTCGAGCACGGCTGCTGCGGACCGGCGGCTCGCGCCGATGCCGAGGCGGTCGCTGCCATCGGGGGGTTCCCGTTCGAGATCGCGGAGATGACGACGGAGTTCACCGAACAGGTCATCGACGACTTCGTGGCCGAGCACGCCGAGGGTCGCACGCCGAACCCGTGCGCTCGGTGCAACGGAGAGATCAAGTTCGGCGCGCTCTTGCGACGCGCCGACGCGTTGGGCCTCGACGCGGTCGCGACCGGGCACTACGTGCGATCGACGCGCGGCGAGGACGACCGCTGGCACCTGTGGCGAGGAGCCGACGCCGCTAAGGACCAGACCTACATGCTGCATATGCTCGGACAGCGTCAGCTGGCCCGATCGATGTTTCCAGTCGGCGG
>JAOUEA010000074.1 GCA_029858935.1 Actinomycetota bacterium | reverse complement strand
CGGATCGGACGGAGGCTTGTGGACACCTATCGCGCCGAGCATCTCTCCTTGATGCCGCACCGGGAACGACCGCATCCCCTCCTCGGTCGCGGTGGGCGCGGTCGCCGAAGCGGCGATCGGAGCAGCACGCGCTTCTCTCGGCCAGATCGCCGCCGGGCGCAGTTCGCCAGCCGAGTCCAGCCACACGACGACCCGATCCGCGCCGATACCCCCGGCCAAGGCGGCCGCGATGCGGTCGAGGACGTCGTCGGCCGCGTATTCGCCGGCGAGCCGGTCGCCGAGCTGCGCGAGCACCTCGTACGGAGTCGCTCGCTCGCCGTAGACGAGTCGGTTGGCCAGCCGCTGGGTCCCTCGACGGACCGGCTGGAACGCGAGCGCCACGATGGCGGCCGCGATGCCGGACAGGGCCGGGTTGCTTGCGTAGCCGGTGAGCGATCCCGCCGCGACCACGACGGTCAGGTACACGCCGGTGATGAACACGGCGAGCACCGCGTACACGGCCGCCTTGTTGATCACGACGTCGATGTCGTAGAGGCGGTACTTCAAGACGCCGAAGGCGACCGAGATCGGGACGGCGAGGAACGACGCGATCGCCAGGTACTCCGGCCAAACGGCTCCCTGGCTGGGGTCCGTCCCCGTCGCGAGGATGATGCCGAGGATGATGCCGTAGTACGCGAGCGCCAGTCCGACCGCCATGACCGCCAGCAGGAGCCACTTGATCTGTTGACGTTCGTCGCCGCGCCGACGGCGGAAGCGCACCGTCGCGGCGGCTGCGCCGCCGAACAGCACAGGGAGCACCAACCCGGCCGACGCGTTGGCGGCGCCCTGCACCCAGGGCTCGTCGAGCCCGACCGGGTTGTCGAACCCCGCGAAGATCGTCAGCCGCGGCAGGAGGGCGTTCAGGACCATCGGGACGGCGGCGAGCGCACAGGCGACGACCATCGCGGCCCTCCATCGCCGCGAGAGGAACCGTCCCTCCGGGAAGATCCATCCCACGACGCCCAAGCCGACGATCAGAGGGATCCAGACCCACTCCTGTAGCCACGCCACGTAGAGGGCGCCGGGTGGCCGCCCCCCTTCGTGGATCAGGGCCCAGCGCGCGTACTCCGTCGTCAGCGCCATCGTTCCCGCTATCAGGCCGAGGGCGCAGAAGATCCACCCGATCGGGTTCGGCGGCCGGCGGTCCGCGAGGAGGAGGCCGAGTCCGCCGAGGACGAGCGCGAAGGCGATCGCGAAACCCTTGAACCCGAACTCGCTCTTCATCTTCGGGACGTCCCACGCGAGGGCGAGGAAGACGCCGGTGCCTAGGCACAACGCCGACGTGATCGCGAACGAGCCCCGAGCCGCCAGCCGCAGCGTCCGCCGCCTCATGTGGAGATGCTGCCATCCGCGCCCATGCCGACCAAGGGGGGTGGGGAGCCAACCGCGGTTCGTCCCCGCACCACCGAAGGGGGCGTGGCTGCACCCCCATCGCCCTCCGGGGCTGCGACCAGGTCAAAGAGGGAGGTCTTTTTCTCCCTCGCCTGTCATCAGGGTGTCATCAAGCCATTTGTCACACGCCCCGCTTGGCGAGCCTCGGCGTGTCAAGTTCCAGGGCGGGTCACATAGCACACGCTGGGTTTGGGGTGGGCCAGCTTGTCAAGTTGTCGTGGCACTCCTCCCCCCGGAACCGAGTGGCGGCGCACCGGAGGGTGGACCGTATCCTGCTGTCCGGCTCGATCGCCGAGGCATGGCCGATCCCCATCGGTCCGACCGGCCCGGAGTAGCGCCGGGGACGGGTGTGGCCGACTCGACGGTGGGTCGCGCCGCGTTCGTCGGCCGCGTGCCGATGTGGGACCATGACGGCCCTCGCCACAGGCCCTCGACCCTGGACGACGACGCTTGGCCCAGACCACGAAACCCAACGCCCGCTCCCTGGCCCTGGTGGTGCTCGCCGCGGGCAAGGGCAAGCGACTGAAGTCCGACACGCCCAAGGTGCTGCACCCGGTCTGTGGGCGGCCTGCGCTGTGGCACGTGGTGCAGGCGGGGCTCGCCGCGAAGCCGACGAAGGTGATCGTCGTCGTGGGCCACGGGGCCGGAGACGTGCGCGCCGAGGTGGCCTCGTGGGGGGTCAGCCCGAAGCCGATCTTCGTGGAACAGTCCAAACAGCTCGGCACCGGTCACGCCGTGCAGGCCGCCCGGCAGGCCGTCGGCCGGGCCCACGATGTGCTCGTGATGGGTGGCGACTACGACCCGGTCACCCGCGCCGACGTGAAACGGCTGGTCGCCTCGCATCGCCGATCGGATGCTGCCGCGACGATCGCCTCGACCCTGCTCGACGATCCCGGTGGCTACGGCAGGGTGGTGCGTAGGGGCTCACGTCTCGTCGAGGTCGTCGAGGATCTCGACGCATCCCCCGAGATCCGCGCGATCCGCGAGGTCTCGATCGTGCTGTTCGCGTTCCAGCGGCGTGCACTGTTCGGCGCGCTCCCCATGCTCGATCGTAGGAACCGCCAGCGCGAGTACTACCTGAATCGCGTGGTTCCCGTGCTGCTCTCACAGGGCCTGAAGGTGAACGCCGTTCCGGTCGATACGGGCGGTGCGATGGGCCTGAATTCGCGCGCCGGACTCGCGGCGGTCGAGGCGGTCGTGCGTGCCCGCGTGAACGCTCAGCACATGGCCGACGGTGTCACCCTCGTCGACCCCAACGCCACCTACATCGACGTCGATGTCGAGATCGGCGCCGACACCGTGGTCCGCCCGAACACGTTCCTCGAACGCGGCTCGCGCATCGGGTCGGGCTGCGAGATCGGACCGTCGGTATCGATCGCGGAGTCGGTGATCGGCGACGATTCCCTCGTGTGCTTCTCGGTGCTCGAAGGCGCGACGGTCGGTCGCGGGTGCGAAGTCGGTCCCTTCGCCCGCCTTCGGGAGGGCACGGTGCTCGACGACGCAGCTCAGGTCGGCAACTACGTCGAGGTGAAGGCCTCGACGCTCGGCCGCGGCGCGAAGGCGAAGCACCTCACCTACCTCGGCAACGCCGAGATCGGCGACGGCGCGAACATCGGTGCCGGCACCGTAACGGTGAACTACGACGGGTACTCGAAACACACGACCAAGGTGGGTTCCGGCGCCCGGATCGGTTCGGATACGATGCTGGTGGCGCCGGTGAAGGTCGGTCGCGATGCCAACACCGCCGCCGGATCGGTGATCACGAAGAACGTTCCCGACGGGGCGCTCGCGGTGGAGCGGACCGAGCAGCGCACCGTGGAGGGGTACCGCGAGCGCAAGGATGCAGAGCACCGTCGGCGCGGCGGGCGAAGGAAGTCGTGAAGGGGGAACGGCCCGTGGAGATCATCACCAAGAAGCGGATGATGCTGTTCACCGGCACCATCCACCCGGCGCTCGGCCACGAGATCGCCGATTGCCTGAGCATCCCCGTGAGCGAATCAGAGCTGCGGCGCTTCGCATCGGGCGAGATCTACTTCCGGGCCGAGGAAAGCGTGCGTGGCGCAGACGTGTTCGTGGTGCAGACCCACTACGAACCTGTCAACGAGGCGCTCATGGAGCAGCTGATCATGATCGACGCGATGAAACGCGCCTCGGCCAAGCGCATCACAGCGGTCGTGCCCTACTACGGCTATTCGCGCCAGGATCACAAAGCGCTCTCGCGTGAGCCCATCAGTGCGAAGCTCGTGGCCGATCTGCTCTCGACCGCCGGCGCCGACCGAGTCGTCAGCGTCGACCTTCACTCGGGCCAGATCCAGGGCTATTTCGACTCGCCGTTCGATCACCTCACCGCACTACCGATCCTGTCGAACCACTTCAAGGACGAGCTCGGTCTGCACGGCGACGATCTCGTGGTGGTCGCGCCCGACGCCGGCCGCATCAAGACCTCGGAGAAGCTCCGCGAGTACTTGCACGCCGACCTCGCCTTCCTCTACAAGCGGCGAAGTCGCCATGAGGCGCACAAGATCGAGGAGATGGCGGTCGTCGGTGAGGTCGAGGGGCGGCCGTGCGTGATCGTCGACGACATGATCGACACCGCGTCCACGATTTCGGCCGGGGTGCATGTGCTCGCCGAGATGGGCGCCGGCCCGATCTTCGTCGGCGCGACGCACGGGTTGTTCAGCGGGAAGGCTCGCCAGCTCCTCGAAGAAGCCCCGATCGAGCAGGTCGTCGTGACGAACACGTTGCCGATCCCCGAGGAGCGGCAATTCGACAAGCTGCGCGTGCTGTCGATCGCCCCGTTGATCGCGAGTGGCCTGCGAGCGGTGTTCGAGGACTCGAGCGTGAGCG
Source organism: Actinomycetota bacterium (assembly GCA_029858935.1). Classification (GTDB taxonomy): domain Bacteria; phylum Actinomycetota; class UBA4738; order UBA4738; family HRBIN12; genus JAOUEA01. The sequence goes on along the minus strand of JAOUEA010000074.1, from coordinate 6,754 downwards.
AGATCTTCGGCGGCGCGAACCAGGTCTGATCCGAGGGGAGCATCCGCGGGCAAGGTGCTCGGCGAAGCCGATGCCGTCCACCTGCGGTTTCGGGTACCATCGCCGGGTCCCAGCACCGACCGTTCCGCCTCCCACGAAGACGAAGGGCCCCTTCTCGCCATGGACACCAGACTCACCGCCGAACGACGTTCCGACGCCGGCAAGGGCGTCGCCCGCAAGCTGCGAGCGGCCGGAAAGGTCCCTGCCGTGCTCTATGGTCAGGGCCTCGACACCACGCCGCTGACGGTCGATTCCCGCGAGCTGGGCCATCTGCTGCACGGCAGCGCGGGGGCCAACGTGTTGGTCGACCTGATCGTCGACGGAGAAGAGCACCTGGCGATCCCCCGTGAGATCCAGCGTGATCACATCCACTCGCGGTTCGTGCACGTCGATTTCCTTGCGGTGAGCCGTACGCAGACGATCACCGTGAGCGTGCCGGTGCACGAGACGGGGGAGGCCGCCGGCGTGAAGGAAGGCGGCGTGGTGGAGCACCACCTCCGTGAGGTGCAGATCGAGTGCCTGCCGCAGGATGTTCCCGACGAGATCGTGGTCGACATCACGAGCGTCGAGCTGGGCGACATGGTGCACGTGAGCGACCTCGAACCGCCGGCGGGCGTGACGATCATCACGAACGCCGAGGACGCCGTGCTGTCGGTCGTGACCCCGGCCGCGCTACGCGTCGAGGCCGACCTCTCGGTTCCCGGCGAGGAAGGCGTGGAGGTTCCCGTCGAAGAGATCGAGCAAGAAGAGGCCGCCGAAGCCGCCGAAGGCGAGGCCGAGGCATCTGCCGAGGGCGAAGGTTCACCGGCTGCCGAGGAGGCTGGCGAGGGCTAAGCCCCTGCCACGCGCATGACCTGGCTCGTCGCCGGTCTCGGCAACCCCGGCGACCGATACGCGAACACGCGCCACAACGTGGGCCGCATGGTCATCGACGAGCTGGCTCGACGCTCCTCGGAACGGTTCAGGAAGGTTCGGTTCCTGCCGGCCGAGGTCGCCGAGATCCGTGCGGGTGGCGAGCGTGTGCTGCTCGCGGCCTCGACGCGTTTCATGAACGAGTCGGGGCCGACCTACGCGAGCCTCGGGAAGAAGCACGACGTCGATCCCGATCGCGTGATCGCCGTCTACGATGAGCTCGACATCACCGCGGGGGAGCTGCGCGTGAAGCTCGGTGGAGGCAGCTCGCACAACGGCGTGAAATCGTTGCAGCAGGCGCTGCGTTCGCGGGACTTCCTGCACGTACGCATCGGCATCGGTCGCCCACCGGGGCGACAGGATCCCGCCGACTTCGTGCTGGAGCCGGTTGGCAAGAAGCTCGGAGCCGATCTCGCTGTTTGGGTCGACCGTGCGGCCGACGCGGTGCTCAGCCTTATCGTCGACGGGCTCGCTTCGACGCAGGACCGATTCAACCGGCAGTCCCCCTGAGGAGCCAACCCGCAGGTCCCGACGCCTGTCGGGGCATACGGAGGAGCGCTCCTGAGACGTTCGATCCCTGCCGCTCGTCGTACTCGGCCTCGGGTATAGGGGGGGTCGTCGGACCGACCTCTGTCCTCCCGCGCCCGTCACCGGTTTTCCCGACCGAGGCCCGATATGCCCGACACCTGTCAACGCCGATAGTGCAGATGTCAAGACAGAAGGAGGTGACGGATGCGAGACATGCTGAAGGGCTGGAAGTACCTGCTCTACTCGAGCGCCGCGCTTGCCACCCTGCTGCTCGCCGCCGGCGCCCGGTTCAAGAACAACTGAGTTCCGGACCGGGTGCGGATCGATAGGAAGGAGAGATCGGATGCTTCGTCTTCGCAAGGTGTTCTACTCGCTCGGGGCGCTCGCCCTGCTCGCGATGGCTGTGGGCGCTGGTTTCAAGAACAGCTGAGCCACACCTCGAACGGTCGATGAGGCCCTCGGATCGGATCAGGCTCCTGATTCGGCCCGAGGGCCTCGTCGCCTTCGGAGCCAGTCCCGATCGGCGCGAGCGGGCGGCAGGCACCGTTCCGGACGTTCGGGCGATGACCGCGTGAGACGTTCGGCCCCTGCGATCCGACCTACTCAGTCGCTGGTATCGGGGGGGTCGTCGGACCGACCTCTGTCCTCCCGTGCCATCCCCGAGATTCCCTACCACGGCCCGATATCCCCCGCTCGCTCCGTCGCCGATGCTTGGCATGTCCAACAGAAGGAGGTGACGGATGCGAGACATGCTGAAGGGCTGGAAGCACCTGCTCTACACGAGCGCTGCGCTTGCCACCCTGCTGCTCGCCGCCGGCGCCCGGTTCAAGAACCACTGAGTCCCACGACCGGGTGCAGGAACAGGAAGGAGAGATCAGATGCTTCGTCTTCGTAAGGTGTTCTACTCGCTGGGGGCCCTGGCCCTGCTCGCGATGGCCGTTGGTGCTGGCTTCAAGAACAACTGAGCCACACATCGAACGGTCGATGAGGCCCTCGGATCGGACCAGTTCCTCTGGTTCGGCCCGAGGGCTTCATCGCGTCATCCGCCCGGTTCCGTCGGAACGGGCAACTCCCTTCAGTCCCGCACGCGGATTCCGATAGGAACGCCATGAAGCTGATGCTCGTGTTCCTGGCGGTGAGTGCCATCGTCGGCCTGGTGCTCGGCGGACGTGTGCGCAACCTGAGGAGCATGCGCATCCGCTGGCCGGGACTCGCGATCGTCGGGTTCGCTCTGCAGCTGGTGACCGGGCCCGGCGACACCGTGCCGCTGGTGTGTCTGTATGTCTCGTTCGTATCTCTCACGGTCTTCGCGGTGAAGAACGTGCGGACCGCCGGTTTCCCGTTGATTCTGATCGGCGTCGTGCTCAACTTCGCGGTCATCGGGCTCAATCAGGGCATGCCGGTCGCGAGGCAGGCCCTGATCGCGTCGGACCAGGTGACGGCGCTCAACGACCTGATCGACAACCCCTATCCCAAGCACCACCTCGCGACGGACGACGACCTGGTTCTGTTCCTCGGCGATGTGATCGGTGTACCCGCGCCCGTTCGTCAGGCGATCAGTATCGGCGACATCTTCACTTACGGCGGAGTAGGTCTTGTCATCGTGTTCGGCATGCGAGCTCCATCGGCTCGACGCGAGGACGAACCGGAATCGGGCGGATCGGCGGTCGTCGACGGCGTGCACGCGTAGGAGCGAGCAGACGGGGAGTGGTCCTCATCGTCTCGCCTTTCGCTGCGGGGTGTCATGTCTGGGTGAGGTGCACCCGGGACTTAGGGCCACCGTCGTCGGACCTACTCGGCCTGGGGTATAGGGGGGGCCTTCGGAACGACCTCTGTCCTCCCGTGTTCGTCACCGGTCTTCCCTACCTCAGCCCGATGTGCTCGACCGGCCCGCGCGTCGATGCTTCTGGTGTCAGACGGAAGGAGGTGACGGATGCGAGAGATGTTGAGGGGCTGGAAGCACCTGCTCTACACGAGCGCGACGCTTGCGACCCTGCTGCTCGCAGCCGGCGCCCGGTGGAAGGTGAAGCACTAGTTCGCCCTGCCAGGCGCTGATTCGAACGAAAGGAAGGTGAGACCAGATGCTTCGTATCCGCAAGATCATGTACTCGCTCGGAGCCCTCGCGCTGTTGGCGATGACGGTGGGCGCTGGCTTCAAGAACAACTGAGCCACGCCACATCGGTCTTCGAGGCCCCCGGTCCGGATCAGGATCTCCTGGTTCGACCCGGGGGCCTCGTCGCGTCCGGGTGCCAGAGCGGTCGCCGTCGCTCACCTGCGGCGTTGGACCTATCCCTTCCTCAGCCGCGGGGGGCCGTATGTCCGACCTCTGTCCTCCCGTGCTTCTCCCCGAAACTCCCGACACAGGCCCGATGCGCCCGTACCCGTGGGCGGCGCATGCTGCTCGTGGCAGGTTGACCGCCAACCACGAAGGCCCGGAAGGAGCGAACGCATGCTACGGATCCGCACAGCCGCGTACTCGCTGGGAGTCCTCGCCACGATGGCGATGGCGACCGGCGCCGGCTTCAAGAACACCTGTTCCTGGCTCGAATGGCTCTTCTGAGCCGGGCCGGGAACGACCGAAGAGACCCCTGGAGCGAGCCGGGATCGCCGGTTCATTCCCGGGGTCTCGCCGCGTCCGGAAGCATCAGCACCTCGTGCTCGCCCCAGGCTTCAGTGAGGCCGTGACAAGCCGATAGAGAAGCTATGAAGTTGATGGCCATATCGCTGTGTCTCGCGCTGCTCACGGGCGTCGTGCTCAGAGGGCGCCTGCACAACCTGAGCTCGATCCATCTTCGGTGGACGGGGCTCGCGATCGCCGGTTTCGCGTTGCAGTGGGTCTCGGGCCCGGGGACGACGATCCCGCTGACGTGTCTCTACGCCTCGTTCGTGCTGCTCACGATCTTCGCGATCAAGAACATCCAGATCACGGGATTCGCCGTGATCCTGCTGGGCATCTCGATGAACTTCCTGGTGATCGGTCTCAACCAGGGCATGCCCGTGGCTCGCCAAGCCCTCATCGCGTCCGGGCAGTCGGACACGCTCGACGATCTGATCAACAACCCATGGCCGAAGCACCACCTGAAGACCGGTGACGACACCGTGGGATTCCTCGGGGACGTGATCGCGTTGCCACAGCCGGTCGGTCAGGCCGTGAGCATCGGTGACTTCTTCACCTATGGCGGCGTCGGCATCGTGATCGTCGCGGGGATGCTCGGACCGGCCGCTCGCCGAGAAGACGAGGGCGAGGCGTCCGATGACGCGCCCACGGATGAGGGAGCGATGCAGGGTGCCGGAGGCTGAGGTTCGCGCGCCCGCGCAACGCGACCATCGCAAGCTCTGGCTGCGACTTTACGAGTTCGCCGTCACCACCCCGCTGCTGCTCTTCATCGGGCGATGCATCTTCCTCAATCCCGGCATGTTCGACGACCCGCAGATCCTCGTCTGGATGGCGGCGATCGCGACGGTCGATCTGTTGCCGGTGCCGACGACGGTGTCGTCGGTCGCGTTCAGCCTGAGCTTCCCGCTGGAGCTGTCGGTCGCCTTGCTGTATCCGACGCCCGTGGCCGCGCTGATCGCGTTCGTCGGTTCTTCCGATCCGCGCGAGCTCAAGCGCGACCTGTCGTTCATGAAGGCCGTGTGGAACCGCTCGCAGGTCGCCGTCACCGTGCTCTGCGAGAGTGCGATCTTCAAGGCCGTCGCCACGCTCGACTCTCCGTGGTGGCTCCTGGGCCTCGCGGTGCTGCTCGCCGCCGTGGCCGGATACTGCGTCAACATCTTCTTCGTGAGCACCTACGGCGCGCTGCAGGACCGCGTCCGTCCGATCGAGATCCTCCGCGACATCCACAACGGGGTTTTCGGGGAGTTCGTCCTCAGCTACATGGGCCTGGCTTTGTTCAGCGTGCTCGTTGCGACCACGTTCCAGAAGATCGGCATCCTTTCGATCTTCGTGTTCATCGCGCCGCTGGCCTTCGCGAGACAGATGTTCACTCGAACGCACTCGCTCGCCGAGGCGACGGAGGAACTGGCCGTCAAACAGGCGGAGAACGAGTATCAGGCCCTGCACGACTCGTTGACCGGCCTCCCGAACCGCATGCTGTTCCAGCAGCGACTCGCGGACGCCATCGATGCGGCCCGGGAACGCGAAGGTCGCATCGCCGTGATGCTGATGGACCTCGATCACTTCAAGGAAGTCAACGACACGCTGGGTCACCACTTCGGCGACATGTTGTTGAAGGAGATCGGTCCGCGGCTGTCCACCGTGCTACGGGAAGAGGACATGATGGCGCGCCTGGGTGGAGACGAATTCGGCGTGCTGTTGCCCGACCTGCCCGACGATCAGGTCGCCTTCTCGATCGCCGAACGACTGCTCGAGGAACTGGAGGTGCCGGTCTCGGTCGAGGGCCTCGCCCTCGACGTCTCGGGCAGCATCGGGCTCGCGATCTTCCCGACGCAGAGCCAGAATGCCGAGTCGCTGCTCCGGCGGGCCGACGTCGCGATGTACGCGGCGAAGGAGGGCGGCGGTGGCTACGAGCTGTACGCCCCGACGATGGATCAGAACAATCCCACCCGGCTCACATTGGTGAGCCAGGTGCGCCCGGCCATCGAACGCGAAGAGTTCGAGATGTACTACCAGCCCAAGGTGCGCCTGAGCGACGGGAGAGTGGCCGGTGCCGAAGCCTTGATCCGGTGGCATCACCCCGAGCGAGGCATGGTGCCGCCGGACGAGTTCATCCCCCTCGTCGAGAAGACCGTGCTGCTCGGGCCGCTCACGACCTACGTGATGGAGCACGTGATGCGTCAATGGCGTGCATGGGCAGACGACGGCACTCCGATCCCGCTGGCCATCAACCTGTCACCCCGGAGCTTGCTCGACCGGCAATTGCCGGAGACGGTCTCGCGCATGCTCGACCAATACGACGTGCCCCCGTCGTACATGCGAATGGAGTTGACAGAGAGCTTCCTCATGGCAGATTCCGGTCGCTCGCACGCCGTCCTCGACGAGCTGGCGAACATCGGGATCTCGTTGTCGATCGACGATTTCGGAACCGGGTACTCCTCGCTCAGCCACCTCAAGCGGCTGCCGGTCGACGAGATCAAGATCGACCGCTCCTTCGTGATGGACATGCAGACCGACAACAACGACCTCATGATCGTGCGAGCCACGGTCGACCTCGGCAAGAACATGGGCCTGAAGGTCGTGGCCGAGGGCGTCGAAGACCGCGAGACGTTCGATCAGCTCGCAGACTTCGGATGTGACGAGGCGCAGGGCTTCTA
>JAOUEA010000277.1 GCA_029858935.1 Actinomycetota bacterium | reverse complement strand
ACGTTCCGGGGCACACCGGCGCGATCCAGGAGATGGACTTCGCGCCCGACGGCCGGCGGTTGATCTCCGGCGGCGACGACGCGGCCGTGTTCCTGTGGGATCTCTCCGACCCGAGCGACGTTCCCGACCCGACGAAGCTCGGAACGGCCTCGGGGATCCCCGTGTGGAGCGTCACGGTCGCTCCCGACGGGAGGACGGCCGCCTCGGCATCGGAGGACGGCACGATCAACCTGTGGGATCTCGAATCACAGCGCCCGATCGACGGTGTGTTCGCCGATCTCGCGTTCGACACGATCACGGCCTCGTTCAGTCCCGACGGCGACCTCCTGCTGATCGGCAACGGCCTCGGGGAGGTCACGGGGCTCTCGGTCGACGACGGCTCGATCGCGATCCCGACCTTCCAGGCGCACGGCAGCGACGTCTGGGAGATCGAGTTCAGCGATGACGGCTCGCTGTTCGCGACGGCGAGCAGCGACGGCCGCGTGCGGGTGTGGGAGACGGCGAGCGCCGACCTGGTCGACGAGCCGTTCGAGAGGACGGCGTTCCAGGCGCAGGGCGTGTTGATGCTCGGCGATGAGGTCGTCGCGGGTGACGAGCAGGGCCGGTTGCTCGTCGCGCCGATCGACGGTACCGCGCCGCCCACCGTCTCGGCGCCGAGAGCCGCCCAGATCGACGACGCGGCCTGGGGAGGGGGCGTCCTCGCGACGCTGGGGGAAGACCAGCGTCTCCAGCTCTGGTCGCCGAGCGGTGAGCCGACCGCCGTGCTGCTCGACGATCAGCCCGGTGGTGCGTTCGGACTCGCTGCGAGCCCCGACGGCGCCCGGCTGGCCGTGGGCGACGGCAAGGGCACCGTGCGCGTCTACTCGAGTACGACCGGGGAGATGACGCTCGGACCGCTGGGACTGCACGACGGCCCCGTCCGCGGCCTCGCGTTCTCCGACGACGGGATCCGACTCGCGTCGGTGGCCGACGACGGCTCGATCTCGGTGATCGACGCCGAGACGGGTCAGCCGCTGGGGGCTCCACCAAGTGGCGGGGAGGCGGTCACGTCGGTGCTGTGGGCCGACGACCGTCTGGTGACCGGTGGCGCCGACGGCATGGTGCGCATCTGGTCGGGCGGCACGATCGACGCGGAGCTCGGGCCGCATGCGGGCGACGTGACGTCGATCGCTCGGGCTCCCGACGGCACCGTCGCCGTCGCCGATGCGTCGGGTCAGGTCTGGTTCTGGACCACCGACGGGGAGCAGATCGGGGAACCGCTCGTTGCCGACGACACGGCGATCTGGGGCGTCGACTGGTCGACGGACGGAACCCTGCTCGCCGCGGCCAGCGACGACCGTGAGGTGAGTCTCTGGGACGTCGAAACGCGGACCAAGGTCGGGGTGCTCACCCCCCAGCCGGGTGGTGGGACCGACGTGGCCTTCCTCGATGACGGCGACTCGATCGTGAGCACCACTCGCGATGGCGTGGTGAGGCTGTGGGACGTGGCCGCCGACACGCCGCTAGGCGGCGAGCTCCGGGGCCACCAACTCACCTCGTGGCGCGCGGTCGCTCTTCCCGGCATGCGCTTCGCGACCAGTTCCCAGGACGGCACCGTGCGCATCTGGGACCTGCTGAACCTCGATCGAGCCTGCGAACGTGCCGCGGGCATGCTCGGCATCGAGTCGCTGGGCCCCTACCTGGGCGACGAGGTTCCGATCGCCTGCACGGGCGGCTAGCCCCCGGGCCTTCCCCGGGGAAGAAGTCCGTGGCCGGGACGCCTGACCCCGGGACCGACGTCTGCGCGGGCTACGGCCGGTGTGAGGGATCGTCGGCGAACGGCGCCTCGCGCATCCCGCCGATCTGGTCATCCTCGATCGCGTCGAGGCCGATCTCGACGAGGGCGTCGCTCGCCTCTTGGGCAGGGTCCGCGTGATCGCCCTGGCCGATCTCGCGCTCACCGCGCTCGATCGTCACGGCGACGCGTTCCAACTCACGACGCATGCGTACCCGCATCTCGACGCCGGCCTCGGCGCCTTCGGGCGAATCCGCCATCATCGTCAACGTCGCTCCATCTGCCGCGTCCGGGGCGATCACCAGCATCGCCCGGCCGCCGCGCCAGCCGCTCGTGACGACGTCGGTGATGTCCAGTCCTTCGACCGACGTCACATGGTGGTAGACGAGCTCGGGAGCGGCGTCGATCGCGATCGTGTCCTCGATCTGTTCGACCGGCACGTGGTCCACTACGCCGACCGTTTCGGGCATCCTCGCATCCATCATCGTTGCCGTGCGGCCCGGATCAGCGGTCCCGCTAGCCTGTAGACGGCGTAGGCGATCAGCGCGAGGCCGATCGCGGCCTCGACCTGCTCCTGTGAGAAGCGACTGTGGCGAGCGACCGGCTTCGCGATCGCCCGGCCGGCGGTTCCCCGCCATCCCGTGAGCGCCGATCCTCCGACGTGTTCGATGCGTTCCATCGTGGTTGCCATGGGTTCCCTCCTCGTCGTCGTGACGAGCCTTACCCGCCGAGCGACCCGCTCAATCGTGCCGGGACCTGGGTGGGCATGTCGCCGATGTCCTCGGCCGGTAGCGTTGGGAGCCATGACGACGAACGACGAGTTCCCGCACACGTCCCCCGACCCGATCGCCGATCCGCAAGGCTACCAGCGCCATCTGCTCGAACTGCTCGGCGACGACGACCCGGCCGCGGTGCAGACGGCGACCCCGCGCGAGT
>JAOUEA010000276.1 GCA_029858935.1 Actinomycetota bacterium | reverse complement strand
GGTGACACCATCGGCCCGTCAGAGGCCGTGGATCCAGTGACGGGCGTGCCCGCGGTGACGGCCGAGCAGATGCGCGAGGTCGACCGAGTCATGGTCGAAGACCTCGGCATCGACCTGGTTCGGATGACGGAGAACGCCGGGCGTGGCCTCGCGGATCTCGCCATGCGCCGGTATCCGACGGCTCGGGCCATCACCGTGCTCGCCGGTCCGGGTGGCAACGGGGCTGGAGGCCTGGTGGCCGCCCGCCACCTCACGAATCGGGGCCGATCCGTGAGGGTGACGTTGGGCGCCGGGCGGGCTCGGCTCGACGCCGTCCCCGCCTCACAGGCCGAGGTTCTGCGACGCATGGGAGTGCACCTCGATGACGATCCTCACGATTCCGATCTCGTCGTCGACGCGCTCCTGGGCTACAGCCTGCACGGAGACCCGCGGGGCCGCGTCGCCGAGCTGATCGAGTGGGCCGGGGTCGGCGACGCCCCGGTGCTCGCACTCGACACGCCGAGCGGCCTCGACGTAACGACCGGTGACGCGGCCACCCCGTGCGTGAGCGCCGACGCCACGATGACGGTGGCACTCCCCAAGACAGGCTTGCTGCGCGCCCCTGAGGTAGTCGGAGATCTGTTCGTGGCGGACATCTCCGTGCCGCCATCGGTCTTCGCCCGGCTGGGTATCGATGTCCCGGCCTGGCTGTTCGAGCGTGAGCAGGTCGTGCCCCTGGCCTGAGGCTCTGGACGGGCGGTCGTGCGTTCGATGGAATCGCGCAGGCAGCCGGCGCGTCCGTCGGAGTGTGAGGTTCACTTCGTCGTCACGTGCCCGCTCGAGGACGCTGGTGGTCGTGATCGCGTTGCTCGCTGCACCTGCTCGTCGGTGCCTGAACGGCCGGCCGCCGAACCGGAGCAGGCACCGACGCTTGGGCAGTCGGCGACCTCGGAGCCCGTTGGCCCCGTCGCCGGTAGGGACCCGCCTTCCGACGCTCCGCGAGGTTCCCGCCGGCGGTGAGCGAGGACGGTTCCCTCTGGTCCCGATTCGGGGTCGCGTATCAGCCTGCGTGGGTGTTCGTGAACGACGACGGTGAGGCGTCGCTGGTGCCCTCCGCTCTGGCGCCAGGCGACCTCGTGGAAGTCCTCGACGATCTCGGGGAACGTTGACCGTGCCGGAATCCCCGGAGCACACCTTGCGTCAACCCTCGTAGGGTCCGAGCGGTCACGACAGGAGGTCCCATGGTCATACCCGCCCGCATCGACCGCGACGAGGTCTTCCTCGAGGTCACGAAGAGCATCTGTCCGGTGTGCAAGTCGGTGATCGATGCCGAGGTCAACGTGCGCGACGACAAGGTGTACTTGCGAAAGCGCTGTCGGGACCACGGACCGTTCGAAGCGCTGGTCTACGGCGACGCGCAGATGTACATGGACTCCTTGCGCTTCAACAAGCCGGGCACGCTGCCGCTCGAGACCCAGACCGAAGCCGTCGACGGGTGCCCGCTCGACTGCGGGCTGTGCCCGGAACACAAGCAGCACGCGTGTGTCGCCCTGATCGAGGTGAACTCGAACTGCAACCTCGACTGCCCGGTGTGCTTCGCCGACTCGGGGCACCAGCCGGACGGGTTCTCGCTCGATGCCGGACAGGTCGAGACCATGATCGACACGTTCGTCCGGGCCGAAGGCGAACCCGAGGTGCTCATGTTCTCGGGCGGCGAGCCGTCGATCCATCCGGAGATCGTCGAGTTCATCGCGATGGCCAAGCGCAAGGGCGTGCGTCAGGCGGTGCTCAATACCAACGGCATCCGCCTCGCTCGCGACGCCGGGTTCGCCGAACAGCTCGCCGAGCACGGCACCGGCATCTACCTGCAGTTCGATGGCCTGCGGCCGGAGACCCACCTGGCGTTGCGAGGCGTCGACCTGCGTGAGACGAAGGTCCGCGCGCTGGCGGCATGCGAGGCCGCGGGTCTGACGGCGTCGCTGGTTGCCGCGGTCGATCGAGACTCGAACCTCGCCGAGCTGGGCGATATCTTGCGGTTCGGGTTCGAACACCCCGCGGTTCGATCGGTGGTGTTCCAGCCGATCACGAACGCGGGGCGTCATATCTCGTTCGACCCGCTCACCCGGCTCACGAATTCCGACGTCGTGCACACCATCGTCGAGCAGATGCCCGAGACATTCCGGGTCAGCGACTTCTTTCCCGTGCCGTGCTGCTTCCCGACGTGTCGGAGCGTCACCTACCTGTTGATCGACGGCGACGACGTCGTGCCCGTTCCTCGCGTGCTGAACGTCGACGAGCACCTCGACTACATCACGAACCGGGCTCTGCCCGACCCCGCGATCAAGGAGGCGCTCGAGCGCCTGTGGTCGGCATCGGCAGTGCCCGGCACCACCGTGACGGCCGAGCAGCTCGAGTGTGCGACGTGCGCGATCGACCTGCCGGCCGCGGCCACGGCGCTCGCCGAGAAGGCCTTCATGATCGTGATCCAGGACTTCCAGGACCCGTACACGCTGAACGTGAAGCAGCTGATGAAGTGTTGCGTCGAGCAGCTCACACCAGACGGGCGCATGATCCCGTTCTGCGCCTATAACTCCGTCGGGTACCGCGAAGAGGTGCGCGAGCAGCTGACCGGGGTCCCGGTGCCGCCGATCGTGCCGAACGCGATCCCGCTGCAGCCGATCCTCGCCACGGGCGACCATGGCTCGCGCGTTGCAGTGGCACCGGGAGCTGAGCG
>JAOUEA010000275.1 GCA_029858935.1 Actinomycetota bacterium | reverse complement strand
GATGGCCGACAGCGTGGGCGTCGGTGTCGATCGCGAACCGAACCCCATGGCGCCGAGCCCACGACACGTGCTCGTCTCGCAGGTCGAGGCGGTCGGGGTAGGCGTTGACTTCGAGCGCCGTCCCCGTGCGGGCAGCGGCCTCGAACACGGCCTCGAGGTCGAGGTCCACCGGATCGCGCCGACCGATCTTCCTGGTGGTGAGATGTCCGATGATGTTCACTCGCGGATGTTCGATCGCTCGGATGACCCGCTGGGTCATCTGCTCCTTCGATTGACCGAAGTGCGAGTGCACCGATGCCACCGTGAGGTCGAATCCGTCGAGGAAGTCCTCGTCCCAGTCCACCCCGCCGTCCGGGTCGATGTTGAGTTCGGAGCCGTGTAGCAGACGCATGTTCGGGAATCGCTCCTGCAGACGCCGGAGCCGGTGTCGCTGCGCGAGCATCTTCTCGTCGGTCATCCGTTGCATGTAGAGGTTCGGAGCATGGTCGGTGACGGCGTAGTAGGCGTAACGGTGTTCGGCGGCGGCCTCGAGCATGCGCTCGAGCGGAGCGAGCCCGTCGGTGAGATCGGTGTGCGTGTGCAGGTCGCCGCGGATCTGCTTCAAGGTCACCACGTCGGGAAGCTCATCGGCCACGGCGGCCTCGATCTCGCCGCGGTCCTCCCGCAGGGTGGGTTCGATGAATGGAAGCCCGAGTCGCTCGTACACTGCCTCCTCGGTGCGGGCGGCGAGGAGTTCGCCCGACGACGCGCGGAACAACCCGTACTCGTTCAGCTTCAGTCCGGCTCGCACCGCGATCTCCCGGATGCGGATGTTGTGCGCCTTCGAACCGGTGAAGTAGATCATCGCTGCTCCCCACACGTCGGGCTCGATCACCCGGACGTCGACCTGGAGCCCGCCCGTCGTGACGATCGACGTCTTGGTTGCGCCGTGAGCCAGAACCCGGGCGACGAGCTCGTCGCCGGCGACCCCATCCATGACACGTTCAGGTCGTTCGCTCGCGACGAGCAGGTCGACATCGCCGATCGTTTCGGCCATGCGCCTGAGCGAACCGGCGTACGCGGCCCGACGCACACCGGAGATCGCCCGCAGGCGTCCGAGCAGCTCCTCGGCGATCGCGAGAGCCTCGTTGACGTGCACACGCCCGCCGTCCGCCCGCAGCCGGCGCACGCCGTCGATCACGGAACGCTCCGTCGCGCTCGAGAATCCCTTGAGCGATGCCAGCCGGCCCTCTCGAGCGGCCGTGACCAACTCGTCGACGGAGCCGAGTCCCAGCTCCCGGTACACCGCCATCGCCTTCTTCGGCCCGAAGCCGGGGATCGCGGTCATCTCTCGCACGCCGTCGGGAACCTGGGCGCGAAGGGCTTCCATCTCCGCGAAGCTGCCGGTGCGCAAGTACTCGGTGACCTTCGCTGCGATGGACTTGCCCACTCCAGGGATCGCGAGCACACCTCGTTCGTCGAGCTCGGCGACATCGTCCGGATATCCGCCAACGGCGCGCGCGGCCTTCTCGTACGCGCGTGGTTTGAAGGGGTCGCCGCCGACGATCGAAAGCAGGTCCGCGTACTCCTGGAGCGTGCGCTCAACCTCGTCGTTCGCTCGTGGCACCGCGCTCGCCTCAGGCAGCGCTGAACAACCGCAGCAACAACGCCTTCTGGGTGTGCAGGCGGTTCTCGGCTTGGTCCCACACCGCCGAGCGCGGTCCGTCCATGACCTCGGCCGCGATCTCTTGACCGCGGTGGGCCGGCAGGCAGTGCAAGACCACCACGTCGTCGCCGGCAGCCTCGACCAGCGCCTGGGTCACCTGATACGGGGTGAAGACCAGCATGCGCTCGTCGGCCTCGGCTTCCTGTCCCATGCTTGCCCAGACATCGGTGTAGAGCACGTCGGCGCCCTTCGCGGCCGCGGAGGCATCGTTGGAGATCTCGACGGCACCACCCGACTCGACCGCAAGTGCCCCTGCGCGCTGGACGACCTGAGGGATCGGCTCGAATCCGACCGGTGTCGCGACCCGAACCCTCATCCCCGCCTTCGCGCCGCCGAGCAGCAGTGAATGAGCCACGTTGTTCCCGTCGCCGAGGTAGGTCAGGGTGCGGCCCTCGAGGGCCCCCAACCGCTCCCGCATCGTGAGCAGATCGGCGAGGGCCTGGCAGGGGTGCTCGAAGTCGGACAGCGAGTTCACGACGGGCACATCGGCGGCTGCGGCCAAGACTTCGAGCCGTTCCTGCTCGAACGTGCGCAGGACGATCGCATCGACGTAGCGCGACAGGACGCGACCCGTATCCTCGATCGTCTCCCCTCGGCCGAGCTGCAGTTCGCTCGAGGACAGCACGACCGGATGTGCACCGAGCTGCACGCACGCGACCTCGAACGAGACGCGGGTGCGGGTGCTCGGCTTCTCGAAGATCAACGCGACCGAGCGGTCTGCGAGTCGACCCGCATACGCGTCCGGTCGCGCTTTGACGTCGGCCGCGAGGTCGAGCAATTCGCCCAGTTCCTTCGGGCTGAGGTCGTCGACGGAGAGGTAGTCCAGCTCCACGGCGCGGAGTCTATCTGCATCGTCCTGTGGCGAGCCAGCCCGGGAGCTGCGGCTCGTCGCGTATCAGCCAGCGCGGAGCTCGGCGTCGAACGACGTGCTCACTCGCTCGACGATGGCCGCCACCACGGGCTCCGTTTCCTCCCTCGTCAGGGTGCGATCCTCGGCCCTCAGGTCGACGG
>JAOUEA010000274.1 GCA_029858935.1 Actinomycetota bacterium | reverse complement strand
ACCGGCTTCCACGGCGTGCACGTCACGGTCGGCATCCTCATGTTGCTGTCGCTGGTGGGCTTCTCGACGGCCGATAGTCTCCCCGACGACGCCGCGTTCCCGGTCGAGATGGTGGGCCTGTACTGGCACTTCGTCGACATCGTGTGGATCGTCATCTTCACGGTCGTGTATCTGATCCCGACCCCGTCCCCGGCGCCGGTCTAGTGAGGCGATGACAGTGTCCGAGATCGAGACGAAGTTCCAGGAGGAGCTCGGCGCGCGGGACATGGCCGATCCGCGTGAGGCGCGAGCCCCCCACCACGAGCATCCGAGCGCCAAGGAATACATCCGCATCGGTGTGATCCTCGCCGTGCTCACGGCACTCGAGGTCGCGACGTACTACGTCGATGTCGGCGGGGCCCTGATCCCGACCCTGATCGGGCTCTCGATCGTGAAGTTCACGCTCGTCGTGATGTGGTTCATGCATCTGAAGTTCGACAGCCCGACGTACGCGCGGTTCTTCCTGATGGGGCTCGCGGGCGCCGCGACGCTGTACCTGATCGTGTTGATCTCGTTCGGCATCTTCGCGGGGGGGTGAGCAGACATGCCGCTCCCGCCGTGGCACCTCCACCCCGACGTGTGGCTGCTGTTCTCGTCGATCGTTGCTGCCTACCTGCTCGCCGCCCGCCGGCACCTTGCGGTGACCGGCGAGCCGACGTCACGCCGGGCGATGACGCTGTTCCTCGCCGGCATGGGCGTGTTGTGGCTCGGTGCCGACTGGCCCGTGCACGATCTCGCCGAGGGCTACCTCTACCTCATGCACATGACGCAGCACCTGTTGTTCACGCTGATCGCTGCACCGCTGCTGATCGCCGGGATGCCGGCGTGGATGTTGCGGGCGCTGCTGTCGCCCGCGCCGGTGCGGCGCGCGTTCCGCGTGATCACCCGGCCGCTGATCGCCCTGGTGTTCTTCAACGCCGTGCTGCTATTCACGCACTGGCCCGCGATCGTCGAAGCCTCGGTCGGATCGGAGCCCATCCATCTGGCGTTGCACGTGCTGATCGTCTCCTCCGCCTTGGTGATGTGGTGGCCGGTCATGTCGCCGCTGCCCGAGATGCCGTCCTTGTCGGCGCCCGGTCAGATGATCTACCTGTTCCTGCAGTCGCTCGCTCCGACGATCCCGGCATCGTTCCTGACGTTCGGGCACACCCCGCTGTATCCGATCTACGCGGGGTTCCCTCGCATCTGGGGTGTCTCGGCGCTGACCGACCAGCTGATCGCCGGTTTGATCATGAAGCTCGCGGGGGGGTTGCTGCTGTGGACCGTGATCGCGGTGATCTTCTTCCGATGGTTCGAGCAGGAACAGCGCGACGGCCTCGACAGGTCCGCCTACCAGAACGTCCACCGAGAGATCGGCGCGGAGCTCGGCCGATGAGGTCGCGCGAGGAGAAGCGAGGTCGATGAGCGAGCGGAAGAACCGGCAGAGCCTGCTGATGCCGATCTTGATCCCGGTCGGCGCCCTGGCGATCATCGGGCTGGTGCTGATCGGGTTCAGCCGCGTGCTGCTCGCGGTCTCGCACAACGCCGCGACGGTCGTCGCCCTCGTCGTGGCCACGGGCATTGTCGTGGTCGCCGCGTGGGTCGCCGGTCGCCGTCGGGTCACAGGGGCGACGCTCTTCTCGATGATCGCGGCAGTCACCGGCATCGCGATGATCAGCGGCGGACTCGCCGTCGTCGCGTCACCGTTCCACGAGGAAGGAGCCGGCGAAGGACCGGGCGGGGAAGGGGTCGTCGTGGCTCTCGAGGCGCCCGAAGGAGCCGCCGCGAGTGGGTTCTCGACCGAGGCGCTTTCGGTGCCGAGCGACCAGGCGTTCACTCTCGCCTTCGACAACGCCGATCCCGCCGTGCAACACAACGTCGTGATCTTCGACGGCCCCGACGAACAGGCGCCGGCGCTGTTCACGGGCGAGATCATCACGGGCCCCTCGACGGTGGACTATGCGGTCGAATCACTGCCCGAGGGCGAGTTCTTCTTCCATTGTGAGGTGCATCCCACGACGATGACGGGTATCGCGACCGCCGCGCCCGGTGGCGGCGAAGGTGGCGGCGGGGGCGGGCTCACGGTGGTCGCGGCGAACCTCGAGTTCGATACCGACACGATCGAGCTGGCGGCCGAGACCGAGACGACGATCACGCTGGACAACCAGGACGCGGGCATCCCGCACAACATCGCGATCTACGGCGACGACACGCTCGAAGAGGTGCTGTTCCAGGGCGAGATCGTGACCGGGCCGGTGACGGTCGACTACGCGATCCCGGCCTTGCCGGAGGGCGAGTATTTCTTCCACTGCGACGTGCACCCCAACATGAGCGGGACCGTCATCGTCGCTGCCGGCGGCGGCGGAGGTGGTTCCGGCGGAGGTGGCTCCGGCGATCAGACCCCGCCCGATGACGGCGGGGGCGGCGGCGGCGCTACGGGTGGTGCGGCGACCGCGTCGATCGCCGCGCAGGGCTCGGTCTTCGATGTCGCCTCGCTCAGCCTGCCGGCGAGTACCGAGGTCACGCTCACGTTCGACAACCGTGATGATGCTGCCGTCACCGGTCCTCACAACGTGGCGATCTACGATGGCGACACGGCCTTGTTCCAGGGGGAGCTGATCTCCGGACCGGCGACGGTCGACTACGCGATCCCGCCGCTGGAGCCCGGCACCTATGAGTTCCGATGCGACGTCCACCCACCGATGA
>JAOUEA010000273.1 GCA_029858935.1 Actinomycetota bacterium | reverse complement strand
CTACGCGAACCTGCACGTCGACATCGCAGCTCGGGTCGCCGAGCTGGGCCGCGTGCCCCGAGCCGCGGCCGCCCTGATCGCTCGGCACCCCGATCGATTCCTGTTCGGTTGCGACGGCGTGCCTCCTGACAGCGCCGAATACGCGGTGGCGTTCCGCTTCTTGGAGACCAACGACGAGCACGTGCCCTACTCGCCCGAGCCGATACCTCCCCAGGGCCGCTGGGCGATCTCGGGGCTGGATCTCCCCGACGGAGCGCTCGCGAGCCTGTACTCGGGCAACGCCACGCGTGTGATCGGGGCACTCGGCACCGATCACGCCGCAGGGTGAACCGGTCGCCGACGAGGCCCGCCGCTCAGAAGCTGGGGCGACGCGCGGCGACCGAGCTCATCGTGACGCGCTGCGATGCACCTCCACCCGGCGCCGAGCCCGCCGGAGCCGCGCAGAGGCCCGCATCGGGCGGCTCCGGCGGTGCCTCGCCGCGGAACTTGGGCTGACGATGGGCGCCGATCACCTGCTCGATCGCGTACCCGAGCGCGATGAGCGTGGGCTCGGAGAGGAACCCACCCGACAGCCATACCCCGGCGGGACGACCCTGGCTCGAGATGCCAACGGGAACCGAGATCATGGGGTATCCGGCCACGGCCGGACCTGAGGAGCCGAAGGCGTAGGACGGCGACAGGATCGCATCGAGGTCGTCCTTGGCGAGCGCGCGGTTGATGCCACCCCGGCCGAGTCGCAAGCACAGCGTGCGGGCCGCCACGTAGTCGGGATCGTCGAGCTCGCCCGAGAACGAGTCCGCGAGCTCGAAGATCTCCTGACCGAAGTAGCGCATCTCCTCGTCGCAATGATCCACGTTGAATCCGATCAGATCGGCCAGCGTGCGCATCCTCGTGTTCCGAAGCCCAGACAGGTACGCGGCGATATCACCCTTGAATTCGTTGAGCAGCACGACGAACTCGGCTTCGAAGAAGAAGTCGAAGGGATCACCGGGGTCGACGGGATCGACGATCTCCGCTCCGGCATCGGCCATGCGGTCGATGGCCCGATCGACGACCGCGTTGATGTCCGGCAACGCGAAGTACTCCGGCTGGAACTGTCGGCGGTCGATACCGATGCGCGCCCCACGCAGCGCCCGCCGGTCGAGGAACGCGGTGTAGTCGCGAGGCAGCTTCTGCCGGGCGACGCGTCCGAACGGGGACTTCAGGCCGTTCAACAGGGCCGCGACGTCGGTCACCGTTCGGCCCATCGGGCCCGCGGTGTCCTGACTGTGGGCGATCGGGATGATGCCGGCCTGCGAGATGAGGCCGACCGTCGGCTTCAGTCCGACCACCAGGTTGTTACCCGCAGGACACACGATCGACCCGTCGGTCTCGGTGCCCACCGCGACGGCGCACAGGTTCGCGGCCGGGGCCACTGCCGACCCGGAACTCGATCCGCACGGGTCGAAGCTCAGCAGGTAGGGATCGTAGGTGAATCCCCCCCGCGCGCTCCACCCGTTGAGGAAGTTCGTGTCGAAGGGGAACGTCTCGGGCGCGAAGCCCCGGAAGTTCGCCCACTCGGACAGGTTCGCCTTGCCGAGGATCACGGCGCCTGCTCGGCGCAGGCGCCCGACCAGCGTCGCGTCTCGCGGGACCTCGCTCCCGACGAGCGCGAGTGATCCAGCGGTGGTCTCCATGCGTCCCTCGGTCGCGATGTTGTCCTTCACGAGCACGGGGATGCCGTGCAGCGGACCACGGATATGCCCTGCGCGACGCTCATCGTCGCGGCGTTCCGCCACCCGTCTGGCCCGGGGATCGGTCTCGATCACCGCCCCGAGCATCGGGTTGAATCGCTCGATGCGCCGAAGGTAGATCCCCGTCAGGCGCCGGCTCGACAATTCGCCCGACGCCATCGATGCCTGGAGCTCCGGAACGGTGGCATCGAACCACGGGCGGGAGCCGCTGCCGCCGCGCAGAACTTCGGCGCCGACCGGGCGAACGCCGCCCGCGATCACGGCTGCGCTCCCCGCCGCTGCGCTCGCGAGGAACGCTCGGCGGCTGAGACGGGTCTGGATGAATTCCCCCATCGGTGGCACCCCTTCCTCCGCGGGCATCTCGCGGCGGGCATCGGTCCTAGGGCGAGAAGACTAGGCCGAAGCTGCACTTCCGCGCAACCCGAGGCATGCTCGCCCGGGAGCGCTAGAAGCCGAGACGATCGAGCAGCTTCGGATCTCGCTGCCACTCCTTCATCACCTTGACGCGCAGGTCGAGGAAGACGCGCTCCCCGAGCAGCGGCTCGATCTGTTCACGCGCCTTCGAACCGATCGTCTTGAGCGTCTGCCCGCCCTTGCCGATCAGGATGCCCTTCTGCGAGTCGCGTTCCACCACGATCGAGGCGTAGACACGCGCCAGGCCCTCCTCGCGTTCGATCTCCTCCACGAGCACCGCGACCGAATGCGGCACTTCCTCGCGCGTGACCGCGAGCGCCTGCTCGCGCACGAGCTCCGCGATGCGCACCTCGGTCGACTGATCGGTGATCTCCCCGTCGGGGAACAGCGCCGGGCCCTCGGGCAGCCGTTGAACGATCGACGACAGCACCGTGTCGACGCCGAGGCCGCCGAGGGCGGACACGGGCACGATCTCGTCCCACGTCCCGAGGCTTCCTGCGGCGGCGAGCTGCGGCACGACCTCGTGATGGCGGATGCGGTCGACCTTGTTCACCACGCAGATCCGGGCGCTGGTCGCAGCCTCG
>JAOUEA010000002.1 GCA_029858935.1 Actinomycetota bacterium | reverse complement strand
GGAGTGAGCCGGCGAGCGGTCTCGGCGAGCAGCTCGGGCAGCACACGGACCTCACCGATCACGGGCATGAAGTTCGTGTCTCCACTCCAGCGGGGCACGACGTGCCAATGCAGGTGGTCGGGGATGCCGGCGCCGGAGGTCGATCCGAGGTTCATGCCCACGTTGAATCCGTGTGGTTCGGATTCCTCACGCAGTGCGCGGATGGACCGCTGCAGCATCGACTGCAGCTCGGCGTTCTCCTCGGCCGTGAGGTCTTCCACGTCGCCGGTGTGGCGGAACGGCACGATCAACACGTGTCCGGGGTTGTAGGGGAACTTGTTCAACACGACGTACGCGAGCTCACTGCGGGCAAGCACGCGCTCGGCCTCGCGATCCGGCACCGCACAGAAGACGCAGCCGCCGTCCTCTTCGAGCTCATCGCGGGCCGCCGCGATGTACTGCATGCGCCACGGGCTCCACAGATGGTCCACGCCGAGACCAGCCTCACGCCGATCCGAAATCGGTCTGCGAGAGCGCCCGGGTCGACGCCTCCTCGCTGAGCGCCTCGAGGAGCGCGTCGAAGCGCACGCCCGCGGACTCGGTGCCGGCTCGGTCGCGAACCGTGTATGAGTCGGACTCGAGCTCCTGATCGCCGATGACCAAGGTGTACGGCGCTTTCGCGAGCTGTGCGGCGCGGATCTTCTTGCCCACGCTCTCCTTCGAGTCGTCGACGAACGCACGAAGCCCGGCGGCTTTCGCCTTGACGGCCAAGCTCTCGCAGTGCCCCACGTGGCGATCGGCGACAGGAACGAAGCGCAGCTGCTCGGGTGCGAGCCACAACGGGAAGGCTCCCGCGTAGTGCTCGGTGAGCACCCCGAAGAATCGCTCCACCGACCCGAACAGTGCCCGGTGGATCATGATCGGCTGGTGCCGGGCGTTGTCATCGCCCGAGTACTCCATGTCGAAGCGCTGCGGCATCTGAAAGTCGAGTTGCACCGTCGACATCTGCCACGTTCGACCGATCGCGTCGCGCGCCTGCACGCTGATCTTCGGTCCGTAGAAGGCACCACCGCCTGGATCCAGCACGAAGGGCACTTCCATGGCATCGGCCGCCTGCCGGAGCGCCTCGGTCGCCTCGTCCCACTCCTCATCGGTCCCCACGGCCTTCCCCTCGGGGCGGGTCGACAGCTCCATGTAGAAGTCGTCGAGGCCGTAGTCGCGAAGCAGGTCGAGCACGAATCTCAGCACGGAACCCAGCTCATCGGCGAGCTGTTCTCGGGTGGTGAAGATGTGCGCATCGTCCATCGTGAGCCCGCGCACCCGGGTGAGCCCGTGGACCACGCCCGAGAGCTCGTAGCGGTAGACCGTGCCGAACTCGAAGAGCCGCAACGGCAGCTCCCTGTAACTGCGGGTGCGGCTCTTGAAGATCAGGATGTGCATCGGGCAGTTCATGGGCTTGAGGTAGTACTGGGTGCCACCGTCGAGCTCCATCGGCGGGAACATGCCGTCTGCGAACCACGTCAGGTGTCCGCTGATCTCGAACAACTCGGCCTTCGTGATGTGCGGGGTGTACACGAACTCGTAGCCGGCCTCCTCGTGCCGCCGCCGTGAGTAGTCCTCCATCAGCCGTCGGACCGAGCCACCCTTGGGGTGGAAGACGGCCAGGCCCGATCCGATCTCTGCGGGGAACGAGAACAGATCGAGCTCGCTCCCGAGCCTGCGGTGGTCGCGGCGTTCGGCCTCCTCGAGCCGATGGAGGTAGGCGTCGAGGTCGTCGGTGCTCGCCCAGGCCGTGCCGTAGATGCGTGTGAGCTGGGGGTTCTGCTCGTCTCCGCGCCAGTACGCGCCGGCGACGTTCGTGAGCTTGAAGGCGCCGAGCATGCCCGTATGCGGCACATGGGGCCCACGGCACAGGTCGGTCCAGCCATCGTTCGAATAGAGAGAGACGGTCTCGCCCTCGGCCACCTCGGCCGCGATGTCGTCGCCCGGCGAGGTGCCGATGCGCTCGATGATCTCGATCTTGAACGGCTGATCGTGCAGCCGAGCACGCGCCTCATCACGGTCGACGTCCTCGCGCATGAACCGCTGGTTCCGCTTCACGATCTGACGCATGCGCCGCTCGATCTTCGTGAGATCGCTGGCGTGGACCGGCTCGGGCAGTTCGAAGTCGTAGTAGAAGCCGTCGGCGACCGCAGGGCCGATCGCGTACTTGGCCCCCGGATAGAGATCGCAGACAGCCTGCGCGAGCACGTGCGCCGTGGAATGGCGGAGCACGTGCAGCCCCTCGTCGGAGTGCCCGACGATCGGCTCCACGACGGCATCGACCCCCGGCACGAACGAGAGATCACGCAATTCTCCGTCGACCCGAGCAGCGACGGCACCCTTTGGCATCGCGGCTCCCACCGGCTCCCCCTCGGGAAGCTCGACGGTAGCTCCTTCGGGGAGGGTCAAGGTCGGCATGCGGGCATGATAGCGACCACGCCCGGCGCTACTCGTACGAGATCGCTTCGAGCACGTTGAGCTTCGCGGCACGCTTGGCGGGCCAGATCGCCGCGAGCACTCCGGCGAGGCCGGCGAACACCAGGTACGCGACGAGCTGGCCGACCGGCACCACGAACTCGCTGACACCTTCGCTCCTGAGGGCCTGTTGCAGCGCCCAGCCGAACAGTATGCCGATCACGATGCCGAGCACGGCGCCGAAGACCGCGATGATGATCGATTCCCACCGGATCATGCGCTTGACCTGCACGCGGCTCATGCCCACCGCGCGCAACAGCCCGAGCTCCCTCGTGCGTTCGTAGATCGACAGGCCCAGGGTGTTCACGATGCCGAACAATGCGATCACGATGGCCATCGCGAGCAACGCGGTGACAAGGCCCAGCAGCTGATCCACGAAGCCGGCTTGCTGCTCGCGGAACGCCGCCTGATCCTGCACCTGCACGTTGGGGAACTCCGACGCCGCAGCGCTGATGGACTCGCTCACCTCAGCGAGCGGTACACCTTCGGCGCCGGTCACGAGCACGAACGAATCCAGCTGCTCGGTGTAGTACTCGTCGTAGGCCCCCAGCGAGATCACGTAGTCCCCCACCAGGCGGTTCTCGTCGTAGATGCCGACGATCGTGAGCGGCCTGTCGCCGAGTGAAGCGAACTCTGCGGGCACCTCGTCGCCGAGCGTCCAGCCGTTGTCCGCGGCCACATCGCGGTGCACCAGCACGACATCAGCGCGTTCGTCCAAGGCCGCCACCGAGCCTTCGGAGACTTCCAGCGTGGCGACGTCCTCCACGGTGCCGGGGTCGACAGCCGTGAGGAACGACGTCGATCCGTCGACCCGGAATCCGTTCTGTCGGAACGCCGATGTCGTCTCGACCTCGGGCAGAGCGGCGACGCGTCTGCCGACTTCGGGACTGAACGACGTGAACGAACTCGTCGACAACGTGTAGTCGGCCTTGAGCGTTTCCGTGAGCGCGGCGTCGAACGAGGCCTTCAACGATGCGGCGAGGATGGCGACCATCGAGACCAGGCCCAGTCCGATCATCAGCGCCGCTGCGGTCGACGCCGTTCGCCTCGGGCTTCGCATCGCGTTCTCTCGCCCGAGGCGCGCTTGCACCGACAATCGTTTGAGGGGCGCCCCCAGCCCACCGGCGACCGGCCGAGCCGCCAGCGGCGACAACATCGCGACCCCGATGAACGTGACGGCGGCCCCCAACCCGACGATCGATGCGCCGTCGGACTCGGCTCCGAATAGCCCGTACAGAAGTGCCGCCGCCCCGAGAGCGGTCACGACCACCGCGATCACGAGCCGGCGCCCCGCGAGATCTCCGGCCACCGGCCCGTCCGACGCTTCCCGCAGCGCCTGGATGGGCGCAACCGAGCCGGCGCGACGAGCGGGAAGGATCGACGCGACGACCGTCACGACGACCCCCACGATCAACGCAACGATGATCGTTCGCGGCAGGAGCTGGATCGATGTGCTCGGCAGATCGATGTTGAACGCTCCCAACAGACCCTGCAGGCCGACCGCGATCCCGATGCCGGCCAGGATGCCGAGCAGGGAGGCGAGCAGCCCGACCACGAGCGCCTCCAGCACCACCGAGACGATGACCTGTCGTTTCGACGCGCCCAGTGCGCGCAGCAACGCGAGTTCTCGCGTGCGCTGCGCCACGATGATCGAGAACGTGTTGAAGATGATGAACGAGCCCACGAACAGAGCCACGAACGCGAACACGAGCAGCGCTGTCCGGAAGAACCCGAGCCCCTCCTGCAGCGCCTGCGATGCCTCGTCGGCGACCGACGTCGACGTCACGGCCTCGACGCCGTCGGGCAACGCCGCGTCGACCGAGGCTCGCAGCTCTGACGCCGGCACGCCTTCGTCGCCGACGACGCTGATGGCGTCGAAGACCCCCCGCTTCCCGAGCACCTCCTGGGCGGTGGCGGTATCGAAGACCGCGAGCGTGGCGCCGCCGAGGTTGTCGGCATCGCCGAACCCTGCGACGCCCACGATCGTGAACTCGCCCGGGGGACCCTGGAACAAGATGCGGATACGGTCACCCACTGCCAGGTTCGCGTTGCGCGCGGTTGCCGCATCGATAACGACCTCGTCCGCGGAGGCTGGAGGGACGCTGTCGCCACGGAGGGACAGGATGTCACCCGCGAGGTCCGTCCAGTTCGTGCCGATCGTGGGCGGACCTACCCCGCCGATCACCTCGTCGGTCGCGGGGTCCACCATCTGCGCATACCCCTGCACGTCGCCCACCGCGGTGGCCACACCCGGTACGGAGAGTACATCTGCGAGCACCTGCTCGGGCACGGGCGTTCGCTCATCGCCGCCGCCCCCGCCGCCGGGCCCCTCGACCTGAGCGTCGAATGCCGAGACCGAGCGAACGACGACATCCGAAGCTTCCGAGGTTTGGGCGAAGAGCTGCTCGAACGCGGCGTTCATGGTGTCCGTGAGCACGTACGTGCCCGCCACGAACCCGACGCCGAGGACGACCGAGATCGCAGTCAACACGAGGCGAAGCTTCTTCGCCACAAGACTCTTGAACGTCGCGCGCCACACGGCGGCTACGACTCCAGCGACTTGAGCCGATCGAGCACCAGGTCGGCGGTCGGATCACGCATCTCATCGACCACATGTCCGTCGGCCAGGAACACGACGCGATCGGCATAGCTCGCCGCTCCCGCATCGTGCGTCACGATGACGATCGTCTGCCCGTGTGTGGACACGGCCTCGCGCAGGAACCCGAGGAGCTCTGCGCCCGAGCGACTGTCGAGGTTGCCAGTCGGCTCGTCGGCGAAGACGATCTCGGGGCGGCTGACGAGCGCCCGAGCGCCGGCCACCCGCTGCTGCTGCCCGCCGGAGAGTTCGCTCGGCCGATGACGGAGCCGATCGCGGAGCCCGATCGTGTCGACCACCTGGTCGAACCACACGCGGTCGACCTCGGTCCCAGCGATATCGAGTGGAAGGGTGATGTTCTCGGCAGCAGTCAGGGTCGGCACGAGGTTGAAGGCCTGGAAGACGAATCCGACCTTGTCTCGGCGCAAAGCGGTGAGCTGCCGCTCCGACAGCGTCGTGAGATCGGTGTCACCGATCCACACGTTCCCCTCGGTCGGCGAATCCAAGCCCGCGAGGCAGTGGAGCAGTGTCGACTTACCCGAACCGGACGGCCCCATGATCGCGGTGAATCCCCCTCGGCCGAACTCGAGCGAGACGCCGCGCAGGGCCTCGACGGCCGCATCGCCTTCACCGTAGACCTTCTTGAGGTTTGCGGCGCGCGCGGCGGCCTCGGTCGGCGGAGCGGGCATCGTGGAGGCCATCGACATGCCTTCTTCTCGGGAGCGGACAGCGACACCCTATCGAAGAACCGCCAGATGGCCGTGCGCTCGGTGCTTCGGCGCTGGGAAGTCTGCCGATCCGGTGGGCGCGGCAGGTTTTGAACCTGCGACCTCTCGCGTGTGAGGCGAGCGCTCTCCCGCTGAGCTACGCGCCCGGAGCCCTCACCATAGCAAGTGGGGATCAGCGATCGCTGAACCGCAACCGGCTGGCGATGTAGTGACGGCGGCACGTGCCCGCGTCGTGCCGCCGTCGGCCCGGACCGGAGCCCGGACATCCCGTCGAAGCGTGGAGTGTTGCACGATGACACGACAACTGCAAGGGCCGATATCGGCGGCCGTGGCGGATCTATGGTGGTTCGTTCTCAGCGCGGCGCTGTTGCATCAAGGCCCGGAGCTCCTCGCCGAGTTCCGGCATCTCCGTGGTGATCTCCTGTAACGCGTCGACGTGCAGGCTGAGCGCCCTGACGGTGGTGCGCGCCACCACCGACGCCATCCGTCGATGTCGTGCCATCAGGGCCATCTCGCCCACGACGTCGCCTGAGCCCAGCGTGGCGAGCGGCTCGCCGTCGCGGACCACGTCAACGGTGCCATCCTCGATCACGAAGATCTCGTAGGGCATCGCCCCTTGTTCGATCAGCAGATCCCCGGGCTCGGCAGAGATCTCATCGACCCACCGGGCCACCTGCGCCAGGTCGTACGCATCGAGCTCTCCGAAAAGAGGCACCGACCGCAGACGCTCCTGCTCGATCATGGGTGCAGGTTCTCAGACGCTGCGGTCCGAGTCGAGCCGATCCTGGCCTGGGGGCTCGCTCTCGCCGTACAGGAGGCACGCGACATCGACACCGTCGCGCGATCCCAGCCTGGGTTCCACGGGGGGTCGGAACCTGACGCGGAGGCCGCCGGGCTCGACGGAAGTCGATTCGATGCCTGACCATGTGGGCTCGGCCGGATCGGCTTTCCGCATCTCATCGAGCAATGCCGACACTTCCGACCCGGAGTGGCCCTTGCCCGCCGGGATGATCGCCGCCTGGCTCGGCGACTCGAGCGCCTCGATGTCACCGATGACGGCGCGCTCCCGCTCGAATTGAGACTCCGGCATGCCGGCCCATCGCGCCTCGAGCCGGTCCTTCAGATCCCGGCTGTCCCAACCGCATCGCTCGAATGCCCGCGGACATCGTGGATGGAACGAGCACCCAAGCGGCGGCTCTGCGGCATCGGGCACTTCGCCACGAGGCGGATCGGTCGGCAGGCCTTCGCTGGAATCGGGATCGGGCACGGCCCCCAGGAGCGCCACGGTGTACGGGTGCTTCGGGTCCCGGAAGATCGTCTCCGTTGGGCCGTACTCGACGATCCGCCCGAGGTACATGATCGCGATGGTGTCGCAGAAGAACTTCGCCGTGGCGAGGTCGTGCGTGATGTACAGGTAGGTCAGTTCGAACTCCGACTTCAGCTCCAGCATCAGCTCGAGGATCTTCGCGCGCACGCTCATGTCGAGCATCGACACCGGCTCGTCGGCAACCAGCAGATCGGGGTTCATGATGATCGCTCGAGCCAGCATCGCCCGCTGCTTC
This sequence comes from Actinomycetota bacterium, assembly GCA_029858935.1. GTDB lineage: Bacteria > Actinomycetota > UBA4738 > UBA4738 > HRBIN12 > JAOUEA01. The sequence continues at coordinate 34,171 of JAOUEA010000002.1, read as the reverse complement.
TGTCCCCCCGACAGGTCGCCGGGGTACTTGGGCAGGAACTGTTCGACAGGCGAGAGCCCGACCGTCTCGAGAGCATTCGTCACCATCGGGACCGTGTCCCGCACTCGCTTCACCACCCCGTGCACGATGAGGGGATGTCCGACCGCCGTGAGCAGATCCATCGCAGGGTTCAACGACGCGTGGGGATCCTGGAAGACCATCTGCATACGTTTGCGAAGCGGCCGGAGCTCCCGCTCACGCCTGCCCACCAACTCCTGCCCCTCGAACCGGATACTGCCCGACGTGGGCTCCGCCAACCCGAGCACGGTACGACCGAGTGTGGTCTTGCCGCTGCCGGACTCCCCCACCAAGCCGAGGACTTCCCCTCGACGCAGCTCGAAAGAGACACCGTCGACCGCCTTGACCGAACCCGACTCGCGACCCACCAGTCGCTGACCGAAGCTTCCTCGTAGCGAGAAGTGCGTGCGCAGATCGCGGACCTCGAGCAGCGGCTCTGCGGCAGGAGGCTGGGTCACTATGGCTCAGGCCTCGTCGGCTTTCGCGAATTCGCGGGTGGCGAGCGGTTCGTCTTCCCCAGCGGGCACGAGGTTGTGCGGCCCGCTCAACCAGCAGCGCACGCGATGATCGATGGCCTTCGTCACCGCAACCGGGTCGTTCGAGGCGCAGACCCGCATGGCGTCCGGACAGCGTGGATGGAAATGACATCCGGCGGGAGGATCGATGAGGTCCGGAGGCGCCCCGGGTATGTACTGCAGACCCTCGGTGCCCAGCGAGATGATCGAGCGCAGGAGCTCCCGGGTGTAAGGGTGGGCCGGGGTGTCGAAGACCCGGCGCGCGGGGCCCTCCTCGACGATCTGTCCCGCGTACATCACCGCGACTCGATCGCATGCTTCGGCGACGATGCCGAGGTTGTGAGTGATCAGCAGTAACGCAGTGTCGAAGTTGCGTTTCAGGTCTTGGAGGATGCCCAGGATCTGCGCCTCCACGATCACGTCGAGGGCCGTCGTCGGTTCGTCGCACACCACGACCTTCGGTCGGAGCACGAGCGCCAGCGCGATCATGATCCGCTGCCGCATCCCTCCGGAGAACTCATGTGGATAGTGACGGAAGCGGGTGGGCGGGATGCCCATGCCGCCGAGCGTCTCCATCGAGCGGCGTTTCATCTCATCTCGCGAAAGGCCTGGCTCGTGCGTCTCCAGCATCTCGAGGAAGTGATCCTCGATCCGCATCAACGGATCGAGGCGAGTCATCGGCTCTTGGAAGATCATGCCGAGCTCGGGGCCACGGAGATCGCGAAGCTCTGCGGTTGGGAGTCCAACCAGATTCCGACCGTCGAACGAAACGGTGCCGTCCGCGGCCGCGCCCTCGGGGAGCAGCCCGACGATGCCGCGGCCCAACGTCGACTTCCCGCACCCAGATTCGCCCACGAGTCCGAGCGTCTCGCCCGCTGAGAGGTCAAACGAAACCTCGTCGACCGCGCGCACCGAGCCTCGGGCGGTCCCGTACCAGACCCGCAGATCCCGAACCGACAACACCGGCTCACTCATCGGCGTTCCCGTTCCGCCGCAACGGGGGGAAGCGCACGGGGATGATCCGTCGCCGCCGAAGGACCGGATTGATCACGTCGTTGAGACCCTCTCCCAACAGAGTGAGCCCGGTCACGAGCAACACGATGGCGCAGCCCGGGAACAGCCCCGTCCACCAGATCCCCGCCCCAGCGTCGCTGATCGCGCGCTGGATGTCGTAGCCCCACTCGGCCGCCTCCGTCGGCTGGATGCCGTAGCCGAGGAAACCGAGCGCCGCCAGCGTCAGGATCGCATCGGCGGCGTTCAGCGTGGCGATCACGGGCACGTTCTGGACCACGTTCTGGAACACGTAGCGCCGGATCACCGTGCGCGGCCGAGCTCCAATCGCCCTCGCGGCCTCCACGTACGCCTCCTCGCGGATGCTGATCACGTGGTTGCGCACGACGCGGAAGTACTGAGGGATATACACGACCGAGATCGCCAACGCCGCCGTGGTGACCCCTCGGCCGAACGTGTCAGAGAGCAGGAAGGCGATCACGATCGCGAACAGGAGCGAGGGGAACGCGATCAGGGCATCCATGAAAACGAGAAGGATGCGATCGAGCTTCCCTCCGAAGTAGCCGGACATCAGCCCCAGTGGGAGACCGATCGCCATCGAGACGAAGATCGACAGCACGACGACTTCGATCGCGGTCCGAGCGCCGAAGATCACGCGCGACAGCACGTCGGTCGACATCACGTTCGTGCCGAATGGGTGCGCCGACGAGGGAGCCTCCTGCTTCGCGAAGCGAACGCCATCGGCCGTCCGATATTGATCGAAGTCGTACGGCGCGATCGCGGGAGAGAACAGCGCCAGCACGATGAAGAAGGTCGTGATGGCCACTCCTGCCCAGACCACGAACCGAGGCATGCCTCGAGCCTCGGCGAACGGCGCGAACATGCGGTGCAAGGTGCGGAACCGGCGCGCCCGCACGGGCGCCGGACCCGCTGGACGGGTGTTCGCGGTCGGCTCCTCGACCGATGGCATCGCCATCAGTAGCGCACCCGCGGATCGACCCAGGCGTTCACGAAATCGATGAAGACGCTGACGAAGATCACAACGATGCCCGTGAACGTGATGATTCCCTGCACGGCGATGTAGTCGCGGTTGTCCAGGTAGCGCACGAGCTCCGAGCCGATCCCTGGCCAGTTGAAGGTTTGTTCGGTGAGCACGGCGCCGGACAGGAGCAGCGCGAACTGAAGTCCGATGACCGTGATGACCGGCACCAAGGCGTTCTTGAAGGCGTGGTGGTAGACGACCGAGCGTTCCTCGATGCCGCGCGCGCGCGCGGCCTCGATGTAGTCGCCCTTGAGCGTCTGGATCAGGTTGACGCGGACGAGTCGGATGAAGACCCCTCCGATGACGAGCCCGAGCACGGTGGCGGGAAGTACGAGATGGCGGAGCACATCGGCGAGCGCGCTCCAGTTGCCGGAGATGATCGAGTCCACGATGAACAGGTTTGTCTTCGTCTCGAGTTCGAACGTGACGATCGGACTCGCCCGCCCCGAGGTCGGGAACCAGCCGAGCCATTTGCCGAAGACGAGTTGAGCCAGGAACCCGAGGAAGAACACGGGAGCCGCATAGATCACGATGCCGAACATGCGCCCAGCGAAGTCCACCGACGTATCTCGATGCCGGCCCGCAACGAGGCCGATGGAGACGCCGACGCCGACGGCGATCAGCATCGCGGTCAGGGTCAGCTCCAGGGTGGCTGCGCCGTTCTGAACGATGACCTCGGTGACCGGCCGGTTGTCCACGATGGTCTCGCCGAAGTTCAGCGTGGCGACGTCCCCGAGGTAGTCCACGTATTGCACCGCGAGGGGACGGTCGTACCCCGCCTCCGCCCGACGCCGGTCGAGTTCCTCCTGGGTGAGCCGGCCACCCAGCGCAGCGCTGATGGGATCGCCGGGCGCCACCCGCATCAGGAAGAAGACGAGCGTGAGCAGGATCAGGAGCATCGGGATCGCGAGTGCGATCCTCGTCAGCAGGTAAGCGCGGAGCGAGGTCGACTGCTTCGCCATGGGGCCCTCAATCTACCCCGGACATCTCGTGAGGGCGCGGGGCCTCGCCCGCGCCCTCCGAGGTGCCGTGTGGGTTTCGACCCGGATCAGGACGCCTTCGTGATCCCCCAGTACCGGAAGATGTACGTGGGGTCGAGCGTCGCCTGGACCCCCTCGACCCCGTCGCGGACGATCGCGAGCTGCGTCCCCTGCCACACCGGGATGATCGGCACCTCCGCGGCACCTATCTCCTGGATGCGTTCGAAGGCTGCCTCTCGTTCCGCCTGATCTGTCGAGGCCCGTTCGGTGGCGATGAGGTCGTCGACCTCCTTGCTGTCGAAGTGGTCGTTCAGGAACGAGCTCGACGAGTAGAAGCTCGCCACATAGTTGTCGCCGTCGACATAGTCGGGGAACCAGCCGAGCTGGTACGAGGGGTACTGGTCGGTGAACGCGGCCTCGGTGTAGCGGTCCCACTCGGTCGATTTCAGCGTCACCGTGAACAAGCCGCTCTCCTCGAACGACCGCTGGATCTCGGCGTACTCGTCGGCCGACGCGTCGCCGTAGTGCGTCGGCGTCCACCAGATCTCGATGGGCACCGGGGTGCTCACTCCTGCATCCTTCAGCACTTGCTCCGCGCCCTGTACATCGGGGGTCTCCCCGTAGACGTCCTTGAAGACGTCGATGTGGCCGGCGAATCCGGCCGGCACCATCGACCAGAGCGGGTCGACGGTTCCCTCATAGACGTTGTCGACGATCGCCTGCCTGTCGAGGACCATGGCGGCGGCCTTGCGCACCGCGAGTTCGTTCCCGGGCTCAAGGCTCGTGTTGAAGACCAGGTAGCGGATCTCACCTCCAGGTCCCGTCAGCACGCTGAGCCCTTCCTGACCCTGGAGCGACGAAACGTCGGTCGGGGTCAGCGTTCGCCACGCGATGTCGACATCCCCCTGCTCGATCGCAAGCTTCAGCGCGGACGACTGATCGAAATACTGCACGATGACCCGGTCATTCAACGGCGGGTCTCCCCAGAAGCTCTCGTTGGCCTCGAGGACGACCTGCTCTCCCGCGCGATACTGCGCGAGCGTGTAGCGACCGGAACCGACGATCTCACCGTCGGCCTGGAGCTCGTCCGCCGGGAAGACGTCGGACGGCACGATGAACGCCGCGCTGGTGGTCAGGATGAACGGCCAGACGGCGTCGGGGGCCGACAGGTTGAAGACCACCGTTTGGGGATCGGGGGTCTCGATGACCCCGTCCTTCCACTTGCCGCAGGCTGCGAGCGAAGCTAACAGGCTGCACGCACCGGCCGGGTCGTCGATCTCGATGTTCCTCTGGAACGAGAACGCGACGTCCTCCGAGGTGAGCTCGGAACCGTCGGAGAACGTCAATCCGTCCTGCAGCGTGCACGTGTACACCATCGAGTCGTCGGTCACGCAATCCGCGAGGGCGGGCTGAGGCGTCGTCTCACCCTCCGGCACCTCGAGCAGCGTGTTGTACACCTGCTGACTGATCTGGTTCGAACCGAAGTCGTACTGCCCAGCGGGGTCGAGCGACACGATCGTATCGGTCGTGCCGTGGATGATCGTGCCGCCGGTGCTCGTGCCGGGCGACCCCTCATCGGTCGGCGTCTCGCCACCGCTGTCGCACGCGGCGGCAACGAGTGCCAATACAGCGACCAGCACGAGCATCCGTGAAGCGAACGGTCTTGTCGACACGAAATCCCTCCCCTTCGTTCCGGCACCGCCCCAGATCGGTGGGCCCCTCCGTATGCATCCCCTGCAAAAGGTGGTACGGAACTTCACCGCGGTCAAGTCGGGATTGGGTCGAGGCTCTTGGCCAGGCAACCTATGATGACCTGCGCCGCAGCGCACTCGGTGAATCTATCCACCTTCCCTCGTGGGCGCTAGAGGATTTGAACCTCTGACCTCTTCCGTGTCAAGGAAGCGCTCTCCCCCTGAGCTAAGCGCCCTGGATGGCCCCGCGATGCTACACGTGAACCCTCGAGGCGGGGACCGGAATCGAACCGGTGTACGAGGCTTTGCAGGCCTCTGCCTAACCACTCGGCCACCCCGCCGCGGCATCGCGATGCGCGACGGCAGTCTACGTGACGACACACGAACGGCCGCCCGGAGGCGGCCGTTCAACGGAGCGGACGACGGGATTCGAACCCGCGACCCCCACCTTGGCAAGGTGGTGCTCTACCAACTGAGCCACGTCCGCGCGCGCTGAGACCATGCTAACCCCGGCTCTAGGGACCTTCAACCGAACGCCGGGTGCCACCGAACCTCCCCAGCGAGGAGCCCAGCGGAGTCTTCGTCGAGCAGCGCGATCTGGAAGAAGCCCTCGTCGACGACGGGCCCGCCGTCATCTCGGCCGGCGAATGGATCGCGGAGCCCGAACCGTGATGCGGGAACGAATCCGAGACGACCGTAGTAGGCCGGTTCGCCCAACAAGATCACGGCAGGTTCGTCGCGCCGCTCCGCTTCGGCGAGCGCGGCTCGCACAAGCGCTGAGCCGATCCCCCGACGCTGATGACCCGGCATCACGCCGATCGGGCCCAGCGCCGACACGGCCGTCTCTTCGACCCACGCCCGACTCATCTGCACGTGACCGACGACCTCGCCGTCGATCACGGCCACGAACGCGAAGGACCCCTGCTCGTCGCGGACCGCTTCCACGATCTCGGCCTCGAGGGCTCCGTCGAACGCGGTTCGCTCGACGTCGAGCGCGGAGTCGCGGTCTCGAGGGGTCTCGAGACGGACGATCACGCGGACCCGGTCGACCCGAAGCCGCCCTCGCCTCGTCGGGAATCCGGAAGCTCGGCCGCCCACATCGGCTCGACGGCGGGCAGACCGACGATGACGAGTTGGGCGATCCGGTCACCGCGGGCGATGTCCACCGGATCAGAGCGGTCGAGATTCACGACGGCGACGATCACTTCCCCGCGATACCCCGCATCGATCAGCCCCGGCGAGTTCGCGAGCGTGAGTCCGCGCTTCGATGCCAACCCGGACCGCGGCAGCACGAGGCCAGCATGCCCTTCGGGGATCGCGACCGCGATGCCGGTCGGGATCATCGCCCGCTCGCCGGGCAACACTTCCACGTCGGCGTTCGCTCGGAGGTCGAGACCTGCATCGCCTGGATGGTGCGCCGTCGGCAGCCTCGCCTCGGCATCGAGGCGGCGGATCGGCAGCTCCATCACGCCTTCGGCTCCACCAACTCGATCCGATTTCCGAAGGGGTCACGCACGTGGCACCGGTGGTACCCCTCGAGCGGCACGTCGTCGGTCACGCGGTAGCCGGCGGCCTGGATGCGTTCGCGCAGCGTCTCCAGATCGTTGACGAGGAAGGCGGGATGCGCCTTCACGGCCGGCGTGAACGGTTCCTCGATGCCAAGATGCACCTCGAGATCGTCGTCACGGAACCACACGCCTCCACGCGGAGCCAGATCCGGCGGTTTCGGAACCTGCGTGAGGCCCAGGATCGCGGCGTAGAAGCGCACGGCCGCTTCTTCCTCTCCCGGCGGCATGGCGAGCTGAACGTGATGCAGGCCCCGCAGTCGCGCCCCGTGCTCGTCCATCGCCACAGGCTACCGGCGCCGCGGGAGCCCGGCACCGGCAGAAGCATCACAGGAGGGCCGGGGTCGGCGCACGGCCCCGGCCCGGGCCCGGGCCCGGGCCCGGCGTGACGGTCGCCTACGAGCAGCCGCTCGTCGAACCGCAGCTCGTGCAGACGTAACAGGAACCGGCCGGCTGCATCTTCGATCCGCACTGGTAGCACAGGGGGGCATCGAGCACCTTGGCGGTCGGCCTGTCGCCGATCTCGACCGACTGCGGCGGGTCGGCCGGTGCGGGCAACGTCGGTTGCTCCGTCGTCGCTCCCATCTCGGCCTGGGCCGTCTCGGTCCTCTCGGCGATCGACTTGATGCCCAGCCCTTCCCTGGTCTCCGGCGTCAGGTAGTCGAGGGCGAGACGCCGGAACACATAGTCGATCATCGACGACGCGAACCGGATGTCGGGGTCGTTGGTCATACCGCTGGGCTCGAACTTCGTATTGATGAACTTCGAGACGTAGGTCTCGAGCGGCACCCCGTATTGCAGCCCGATCGAGACCGCGATCGCGAAGGCGTCCATGACACCGGCGAGCGTCGACCCCTGCTTCGAGGTCTTCAGGAAGATCTCACCGAGGCCGTCGTCGGGATATGAGCCTGCGGTGATGTATCCCTCGGCATCGCCCAGCTGGAACGACGTCGTGGTCGAGGGTCTGGACATCGGAAGGCGTTTGCGCACGGGGTGCGCGAGCTCGGCCGGCTCCGGCGCGTGCGTGTCCTTCTTCTTGTCCGCCGACAGGGGCTGAGCGACCTTGCAGTTGTCGCGGTAGATCGCTACTGCCTTCAGTCCCAGCTTCCAACTCTCGACGAAGAGCTGCTCGACTTCTTCGACCGTCGCTTCTTCGGGCATGTTCACGGTCTTGGAGATCGCCCCTGAGATGAACGGCTGCGCCGCCGCCATCATGCGCACGTGGCCCATGTAGTGGATGGGCTGGGCGCCCATCGCGGTGTCGAAGACGGCGTGGTGCTCGGGCTTGAGGTGCGGAGCGTCGAGCACCGAGTTGTGCTCGGCGATGAAAGCAACGACATCGTCGATCTGCTCAGCGTCGTACCCGAGTCTGTCGAGCGCGCGCGGCACGGTCTGATTCACGAACTGCATCGTGCCGCCCCCGACCAGCTTCTTCGTCTTGACCAGCGCCAGCTCCGGCTCGATGCCGGTCGTGTCGCAATCCATCATCAAGCCGATCGTGCCGGTCGGGGCCAGGACCGACGCCTGCGCGTTGCGATAGCCGTGCAGCTCACCGAGCGAGATCGCCTCGTCCCACGACTGCTTCGCGGCCGACAACAACGCCTCGGGCACGAGCTCGCCGTCGATCTCGTCGGCAGCCGCGCGATGCTTGCGCATCACACGCAGCATCGCATCAGCGTTCGGCTCGTATCCCTCGAACGGACCCATCACCTCAGCGATGCGCGCACTCGTGCGGTAGGCGCGGCCGGTCATGATCGCGGTGATCGCACCTGCCCACGCCCGCCCCGAGTCGGAATCGTACGGAAGCCCTCGCGCCATCAACAGCGCACCCAGGTTGGCGTAGCCCAAGCCGATCTGACGGAAGGCTCGTGCGTTCTCGGCGATCTTCTCGGTCGGATAGTCGGACTCGCCGACCACGATCTCTTGCGCCGTAAACACGACCTCGACCGCGTGCTTGAAGCTCGCAACGTCGAACGAACCATCGTCGTTCAGGAACTTCATGAGGTTCAACGACGCGAGGTTGCACGCCGAGTTGTCGAGGTGCATGTACTCCGAGCACGGGTTCGAACCGTTGATGCGTCCCGTGGCCGGACAGGTGTGCCACTCGTTGATGGTGGTGTCGTACTGCATACCCGGGTCGGCACACTCCCAAGCCGCCTCGGAGATCTGCCGCATGAGTTCCCGGGCGCGGACCGTGTCGACCGTCTCGCCCGTGGTCACCGCCTTCAGCTTCCAATCCTGGTCGTGTTCGAATGCCCGCATGAACTCGTCGGTGACGCGCACGGAGTTGTTCGCGTTCTGGTACTGGATCGAGGCACTGTCCTTGCCGTCGAGATCCATGTCGAACCCGGCGTCGCGAAGCGCCCTCGCCTTGTGCTCCTCGTTGGCCTTGCACCAGACGAAGTCTTCGACGTCGGGGTGATCGACGTTCAGGATCACCATCTTGGCCGCTCGCCGCGTCTTGCCGCCGGACTTGATCGTGCCCGCGCTCGCGTCGGCACCTCGCATGAAGCTCACGGGACCGCTCGCGGTACCGCCGCCCGCCAGCGACTCCTTGGACGAGCGGATCCTCGACAGGTTGATGCCCGAGCCCGAACCCCCCTTGAAGATCGTGCCCTCCTCGACGTACCAGTTGAGGATCGAGCTCATGCGGTCGTCGACGGCCAGGATGAAGCACGCCGAGCACTGCTGGGGGGTGTCGGGCACTCCGACGTTGAACCACACGGGCGAGTTGAACGCGGCCTTCTGCGTGATGACCAGGTGGGTCAACTCCTCGGAGAAGACCTGAGCGTCGTGGTCACCAGCGAAGTAGCCGCTCTTCTGGCCCCAACGGGTGATCGTGTCGACGACTCGGCCGGCGAGCTGCTTGACGCTCGACTCACGCTGCGGCGTACCGAGGGTGCCGCGGAAATACTTCTGGGCCACGATGTTGGTGGCGTTCTGCGACCACGAGGAGGGGAACTCGACGTCGCGCTGCTCGAAGGCGTTACCACCCTCCTTGTAGTTCGGGATGACCGCGTCGCGGATCTCCCACTCGACGTCATCGAACGGGTGCTTCCCCTCGGACGTGAAGTACCTCGCGAAGGTCAGGCCCTCTCGGATGACCTCGACATCGCCCTCTTTCGTCGCCACAGACAGCCTCCCTCTCGAACGGCGGCCGAGGGCCGCCCTGTGGAACATGTGTGGAATGGCTGGGGAAAACCACACCCGTGTGATTACGACCCCGTGATTCTGAACCGCCTGCCGTCCCACGTCAACATGATGTGCCGAGAAATCTCTTCTCACACTATATCTGGTATGGCAGACCGCATCGAGCTGCCGAGCGCCCAGGTGGATCGGCACGCGATCATGTGCGGCGGCGCCGCTTCGCAGGCAGCTTCTTCTGGAGCGAGACCAGCTCGCGCTCGAAGTCGGCCACTCCTTCGAATTCCTTGTACACAGAAGCGAAGCGAAGGTAGGCGACCTCGTCGGTCCTGCGCAGCGCAGCGAGCACCTCTTGGCCCGCGAGGCTGGAAGGGATCTCGGGACCACGGCGCCGTAGCCGTCCTTGGATGCGGTCGACCATGATCTCGACCTCGGTCGACGTGACCGGTCTGTCCGTGAGCGCCTTTCGGATGCTGCCGGCGAGCTTCTCTCGGTCGAAGGGCTCCCTGGTGCCGTCGCGCTTCACGACGATCAGACCGACCTCGTCGATGCGCTCGAAGGTCGTGTAGCGCCGCGAGCACGCACGGCACTCTCGTCGCCGACGGATGGCCACGCCGCCCTCGGCGGGCCTGGAGTCGACGACACGATCGTCGTCCGCATCGCACCAGGGGCATCGCATCGTGATCATCGCCACAAGATGTAGTGGCGGCGCGAACCGTATCGGGGCCCAGGATCACCGTCAACGCCGACGGCCCGATTCCTCGCGGATCAGCCTGCTCCACGGGATCACCCGTACGACGGGACGGACAGCACCTGGCCCGGCACCAACGAATGCGACACCCCGTGGTTGAGAACATCGAGCTCGTGGACGATCTGCCGAGGGTCGCGCCCGGGATCGAGCGACGAAGCGATGGACCACATGGTGTCGCCGTCTCGCACGACGTAGGAGCTCGACGACACCGGGACGATCTGAGGGTCGGCGTCGATCGCTCCGGCCACGTGGTGGCTCATGCCGAAGATCGCGATGAGCGCGGCGACCAGCAGGGTCAGACGACGTCGAACATATGTTCGATGCATGGGACGATGGTGCGCGAACTCATGTTCGAAGTCAAGGCTCGTTCCGAACATATGTTTGCACCGTCCCTCGCCGACTGTTAGCGTCGCTGCCATCGAGAGGGAGGCTAGCGACGATGTCTGACACGACCGCGATCACCCAACGCCAGCAACGGATCCTGGACTTCATCGCCGAGACGGTCCGCGAACGCGGGTACCCGCCAACGGTCCGCGAGATCGGCGATTCGGTCGGGCTCACATCGTCATCGAGCGTGCACGCACAACTCGCGAACCTCGAGCGTAAGGGCCTGCTCCACAAGGACCCGACGAAGCCGCGGGCGATGACCCTCTCGGAGCCGCGCGCCGGCGCCGTGACGGTTCCGCTCGTGGGCCGGATCGCCGCCGGCGCCCCGATCCTCGCGGAGGAGAACGTCGAGGATCATCTCGCTGTGCCTGAGGGCTTCGCCGATGATCGCGACCACTTCGCCCTCACCGTGGTCGGAGACTCGATGCTCGGTGCCGGCATCTTCGCGGGAGACGTCGTGGTCGTACGGTCGCAGGATCACGCTCGTGACGGCGACATCGTCGCGGCCCTGCTCCCGGGTCCGGCCGAAGACGAGGCCACGGTCAAGCGTCTCGGACACGACGGCGATCGAGTGATGCTGATCCCCGAGAACCCCGCGCTCGAACCGTTCGAGATGCCCGACGGCCGCATCCTCGGCAAGGTCGTGGCCGTGCTCAGGAAGCTCTAGTTCACCCCCGCTGCCTCAGGCCTCACACGACTGGATGGTGTCGCCCGGGTCGGCGGTGCATGTGTCGATGTCGGTGGACGAACCCTGGCCGCGCAGCAGATCGTTGCCGTCGACGCCGTCGACTCCGTTGAGCGTGTCGCTCCCGAGCCGACCGAGCAGCCTGTCCGCGCCCTTGCCTCCGACGATGAAGTCGTCCCTCATGCCTCCAGAAACCACGTCGTTCCCGCCACGGCCGAACAGCTGATCGCTCCCCTGTGCACCGCGCATCGTGTCCGCGACCGGTCCGCCGCGAACGATGTCGTCGCCGAGGCCACCTGCGAGCACATTCCTGCCGCGCCCTCCGCGGATGATGTCGCTGCCGGCGTTGCCCTGGATGCGGTCCTTCTTGGCGCCGCCCTTCATGCGGTCATCGCCTTTGCCTCCGAACATGCGGTCAGGCCCACCCCCGCCCTTCACGGTGTCGTTCCCGTCATCGCCGTAGAGGCGATCCTTGCCGGCGCCTCCTCTGATGATGTCGTTGCCGAGACCGCCGGAGATCCTGTCGTTGCCTCCGAAGCCGCAGATCACGTCATTGCCGGCCGTGCCGACCAACACATCGGCCCGAGCCGTGCCCCTGATCGTGCACTTCGCCGCCGCGCCTGCTGTCGCACCCTGTGCGACGGCAGGCCCCACGACCGTTGCGACTCCCAGCAACGACGCGATGCTGATACTCAATGCGCGCTTCATCGACGCCTCCTCCGCTCGGCCTAGCTCAGAAAGCATATGCGCTCGCGCGCGAACCCGCACCTCGGCGACAAGCGCAGCCAAGGCCGGCAATACCCAAGTGAGTGATTCCGAAACCCGGCGCGTGCGACTACCCTGGGCGGGTCCTGGCCGAGGGAGATGTCGATGTCGCACGAAGGAACGACCGCGCTGGATCGGCAGATCCGATCGCAACCAGCTGCGCTCGAGCACATGCTGTCGTCGCCGGCGGTACGCGAACAGGTGCACCTGGCAACCGAAGGCCTCCACCGAGCCCGTCGCCTCTGGGTGGTGGGCACGGGAACAAGTCTGCACGCCGCCGAGCTCGGCGCCGCGATGCTCGTCGAAGCCGGTCGAACGGCCACGGTCGTGCCGGCGATGCAGTTCGTCACCCAGGCGCCCGTGATCGGTCCGAAGGACGGCGTGATCGTGATCACGCACACCGGCGAGACATCGTATGCCCTCGCCGTTCGGGCATTGGCGGTCATGGCCGGGCTCGACACGGTCACCATCACCAAGCGCGGCAGCGACTTCCCGAGAGCCATCGAAACGGTGGAGGCCGAGTCGAGCGAGACCTACACCGCGAGCTACACGACCGCGCTCGTCGCGCTGGCATTGATCGCCCGGGAGCTCGGTGCCGATTCCATGACCGACGACGTGCTCGCATCGATCCCCGAGGCCGTGCAGGGCGCCATCGACGACCCGGGTGTCGGGTCGATCCCGCGTCCCGACAGAGCCCTGGTCATCACCGGAGGAGGTCCCGCCTCGGTCACCGCGCGAGAGGGCGCTCTCAAGATCCGAGAGGCGGCTCGCGTGTTGGCCGAGGGCTACGACGTGGAGTACCTGCTGCACGGATCGGCGGTGCCCCTCGATCACCGCGATCACCTCGTGACGCTCACCCCACCCGACGAGCCGTTGGTGGCCGGCGTGGGTACCGCCGCCCAGGCCGAGGGCCTCGGCCATACGTCGGTCAATGAGCCGTCGTCGCTGCCACCGCTGCTCGCCCAGATCCCGCTTACCGTTCGCCTCCAGTTGCTTGCGCTTCGCATGGCCCAGGAAGGCGGTCACGACCCCGACCGCGTCATCGTCGGTGCCTGGGCCGACGAGGCCCTATGGCGCACGGGTGCGCCCGAGGAGTGATTCCTCGCCGGTCAGGTCGTCCGGCGTTCCTGTGTCACGAACTCTCGCACCGCGGCGAGTTCCCTGAATCCCACGCGGGCGTGCACCGCCGTTCCCGACTCATCGTGATCGGTCGAGAGCACCTCTCCTTCGCGATACAGAAGCGCGATTGCGTCCTCCCGTCCCCACGGCACGAGCAAGTGCACCTCGACCGGCGGATGGGGCAGAGTCTCCTCGAGCGTCTCGAGCAATCCCTGAACGCCCTCACCGGACAGCGCGGAGACCGGGACCGACCCCGGATACCGTCTCGCGATACGCACGCGCTCAGAGCCGCTCAGCCGATCGACCTTGTTGAGCACGAGGACCTCGGGGATCGACCCCGCCCCGATCTCGTCGAGCACGCGACGCACGGCGAGCACCTGATCGGTGAGATCATGCGAGGCTGCGTCCGCGACATGGACCACCAGTTCGGCGAGGGTGACCTCCTCGAGGGTCGACCGGAAGGCTTCCACGAGGTCGTGGGGAAGCTTGCTCACGAAGCCCACGGTGTCGCTGATCGTGCAGCGGCGCCCGCCGGGAAGCTTGAGTCGTCGGACCGTCGGATCGAGCGTCGCGAACAGCTGGTCGGCGACGATCACATCGGCGCCGGTCAGTCGGTTCATCAGGGTGGACTTGCCTGAGTTCGTGTACCCGGCGATCGCGGCCTGGGGGATGCCGCTCCCCTGACGGCGCGATCGCTTGGTCTCACGGGTTCGAGCCAGCGTCTTGAGCTCGCGGCGGAGCTTCGAGATGCGCCTGCCGATGTGCTGCCGGTCGACCTCCATCTTCGTCTCGCCGCCGCCGAACCGGGTGCCCACGCCGCCTCCCGCACGGCTCATCGCCTCGCCCCACCCGCGGAGCCGCGGCAGCAGGTAGTTCAGTTGCGCCAGCTCGACCTGGGCCTTCCCTTCCCGGCTGCGGGCGTGGAGCGCGAAGATGTCGAGGATCAACGCGGTGCGATCGATCACCTTCACGCCGAGTCGCTCCTCGAGTGATCTGAGCTGTCCAGGTGTGAGCTCTTGGTCGAGGATCACGGAATCGGCCCCGCTCCCGTGCACGTGCGCGTGTAGCTCTTCGAGCTTCCCTCTCCCGATGTAGGTGGTGGGATCCGGCTCGCTGCGACTCTGCACGAGGCGGGCGACCGTGTCGGCGCCTGCGGAATCGGCGAGCGCCTCGAGCTCATCGAGGTCGTCTTCGACGATCCCTGGGCCCACGCCGACCAGGACCGCCTTCTCACGGACCGCGGGACGCCACGTGGCGGACAACGGCGACTCGAGCACCTGGCGCTCGACCGGACGGACGGCTCGGCCTTTCGAACCCGAGGATGCCCTCATCGGCCGCCTGTCAGCCCATCGACGAACCGAAGTCGCGAAGCATCTCGTTCAGTCGCACCTTGTCGTCGGTCGAGGCCGTGCGACGGCCGATGATCAATCCGCACGGAAGGCCGAAGTGCCCAGCCGGGAACTCACGAGCTCGGTTCCCCGGAATCACGACCGCTCCTGCCGGCACCGATCCCCTGTGCTCGACAGGTTCGGCCCCGGTCACGTCGATCACCGGCGTGTTCGCGGTGAGGACGACTCCCGCGCCGAGCACCGCGTTGGCCCCGACGCGAACCCCTTCAACCACGATGCAGCGCGACCCCACGAACGCGCCGTCCTCGATCACCACGGGTGCGGCCTGGAGCGGTTCGAGAACCCCCCCGATGCCTACCCCCCCTGCCAGGTGGACGCCAGCGCCGATCTGCGCACACGACCCCACCGTGGCCCAGGTGTCGACCATCGTGTTCGGACCGACCCACGCTCCGATGTTGATGTAGCTGGGCATCAGCACAACCCCGGGCGACAGGTAGGCGCCGTACCGAGCGGTCGCCGGCGGGACAACTCGCACTCCGAGCTCGTCGTAGCCGTGTTTCAGAGGCAACTTGTCGTTGTACTCGAACGGTCCCGTCTCGGTCACCTCGAGGTCACGGACCCTGAAGTAGAGCAAGACCGCCTGCTTCGCCCAACGGTTCAGGCGCCATGCTTCGCCGTCGGGCTCGGCCACACGGATCTCGCCCTTGTCGAGCAGCTCGATCGTCTCGAGCACGGCCTCCACGTCGATCGAGGTTGCAGGGTCGGCCTTCGCCTCGTTCCAGCTCGACTCGATGCGCGCCGCCAATCCAGCGTGGTCACTCACGAGCGCACCTCTGCGAGCGCCGAGTCGAGCCGCTCGATCGCGAGCTCGCATTCCCTCAAGGTCGGCACCATCGCCATACGAACGTACCCCTCCCCATGCGGTCCGAAGAACGTGCCCGGCGCGACGAGCACACCGGTGCGTTCCAACAGCTCGAGCGCCCATGACAACGAATCTCCGCCCCCGGGCACCGCGATCCACAGGTAGAACGTGGCGCTTCCGCCCGCGAGGCGGATGCCGCGGCGTTCGAAGAGATCGACGAACCGCTCCCGCTTCTCGGCGTAGCGCGCCCGGTTGTCCTCGACGTGCGTTTCGTCGTTCCACGCCGCGATCGACGCCCGTTGCACGAACTCTTGGGGGGTAACCCCGGCGCTGGGCCGCAGCGCCTTGAGCGCGGCGATCATCGAGGGGTCGCCGGCGGCGAATCCGCTGCGATATCCGGTCATCGACGAACGCTTGCTGAGCGTGTTGACCGCGAGCACGTTCGTGAGATCGCCGACCTGCAGCGCCGACGACGGTGGGGCACCCTCGAACCACAGTTCGCTGTAGGCCTCGTCGGACGCCAGGAGCACGTCGTGGCGTCGGCATCGCTCCGCGGCGTGGCGCAGGAAGTCCAGAGGCGCGACCGCCCCTGTCGGATTGTTCGGGTAGTTGACCCACAGGATCGAGGCGCGGTCCCATGTCGCGTCGTCCACCTGGTCGAGTGAGGGCAGGAAGCCCTTTCCTTCCAGCAGCGGCAGGCGGCGCACCTCACCTCCGGCATATCGCGCGCCTCGTTCGGGGATCGTGTACCCGGGTGTCGTCACGAGCACGAGATCCTTGCCGGATGCCGGATCGAGCGTCGCTTGCGCCAAGGAGAAGACGATCTCCTTGCTGCCGAGCAGGGGCAGGACGTGAAGATCCGGGTCGAGATCGACGCCGAACCGGCGACCGATCCAGCTGGACACGGCACCACGCAGCTCCGGCAGTCCCGCCGCGCGTGGATACGAGGAGATAGGCTCGATCGCCTCGCGGAGGGCGTCACGGATGAGCGGCGCCGTGACCTCCCGCGGGTCACCGACGCCGAAGTCGATCACCTCGCGGCCGGCCGCGACCGCGGCGGCTCTCCGTCGGTCGAGCTCTTCGAACGGGTACTGCTCGACCTGCCGGATGCCCGGAGATAGATGCGTCATGTGGTCGACGACCTCTTTCGCTCTGCCCGGCGGTCGGCCGACCCGAGTCCGAGGAACGCCCGCAGGATCTCATGGCAGCGCACCAGCGATGAGATCTCGATGCACTCGTCGTCCCGGTGGGCGTACTGCGGATCGCCCGGGCCGAAGTTGACGGCGTCGACGCCCACCAACGCGAACTCGGCAACCGGCGTCCACGCCTGCTTCGCCCCGAGCCGCAGGTCGCCTGCTTCCCGCAGGCGCGTCACGAG
Source organism: Actinomycetota bacterium (assembly GCA_029858935.1). Lineage (GTDB taxonomy): Bacteria > Actinomycetota > UBA4738 > UBA4738 > HRBIN12 > JAOUEA01. Next base: position 16,870 of record JAOUEA010000002.1, on the reverse strand, counting down.
CGGGTTCTTCACGCTCACCGGCCCCGGGGGAGCATTCCCGTCGATGCGAACCTCGACCGCCGAGATCGAGAGCAACTCTCGCAGCCGGGCCTCCGCTTCGTCGGGCGTGTGTCCGGGCGCGTACCGGTAGTTGACTCGAGCCTCGACACGGCCGGGAACGACGTTGGCGGCCGTGCCTCCCTCGATCGTGGTGACGTTCATCACTTCGCTGTACGTGAGGCCGTCGATCGTCACATCCCGTGGGGGAAGGTCTGCGATCGAGGTGAGCGCCGCGATGGCACGGTGGATCGCGTTGTCGCCGAGCCATGGGCGGGCGCTATGGGCGGCGCGGCCGGTGACGATGACGGTCGCGTTCAGGTTGCCGAGGCATCCGACCTCGATTGCGTTGTCGGTGGGTTCCATCACGATCGCGAGATCGGGCGTGGAAGCGACGGGGCATCGATCGAACAGCGGGAGCAGAGAGCTCTGGGTGAACGGCAGCTCCTCCCGCCCGAAGAAGAGGAGCCCGACGTCGAAGGGTCCGGGGTCGGCGTGCAACTCGATCGCGATCTCCTGCATCACGGCAAGCGCCCCCTTCATGTCGGAGGCTCCCCGTCCGCGCACCGAGGTGCCCGCGATGGTACCCGGCACGTTGCCCGCGACCGGCACGGTATCGACGTGGCCCGCCAGCACGACGAACGGCGCGCCGGTCCGCCTGGCGATGGGAGCCACGAACAGCACGCCGTCGGTCGCATCGAGCACCTCGAAGCTCGCGGGCACGGACGCTGCGATCGACGCGAGCACGGCTGCTTCGTCACCGCTGACCGAGGGCACGTCGATGAGCGAGAGCGTGCGGCCGGCGAGACGACCGCCCACTTCCGAGATCGCTCCTCCGTCGACGGCGCTCATGGGGCGGGCAGTTCCTCGAGGTCGACCGAGCCTTCGAACACGCGCAGCGCGTCGCCGGTGAGCACGACCTCGCCGTCGTCACGACGTTCCACCTCCACGTCGCCCCCCGGGAACCTGACGATGGTCTTCGCGGGGACGAGGCCGGCCTCGTTCGCGGCGACCGCGGCTGCACAGGCACCACTTCCACAGGCGCGCGTCTCCCCGCTGCCTCGCTCCCAGACCCGAGCGTGCACCACGTCGTCGTGCACGTATACGAACTCGACGTTGGTGTGCTCGGGGAAGAGCTCATGGCGTTCGAGCGCCGGGCCGACGTGGCTCACGTGCACCGTCGCCGGGTCTCCGTCGACGAAGACGACCAGGTGGGGATTGCCCATCGAGACGGCCGAGGTCGTGAGGGTGAGACCACCACCGATCTCGAACGGCTGACCGAGGAACGTCTCCCAAGCGGGCCCGTGCATCGGGATCGCGGCGCGGGTGAAGTTCGGTGTTCCCATCGATACAGACACGCGAGTGACGCGTCCATCGACCTCGGGGTGCAAGGTCAGGCGTTTCACGCCGGCGCGCGTGAGCACACCGAGCGACGTGGCATCGACGACTCCCTGATCGTGGAGCAGCACACCCACGCAACGGATGCCGTTTCCGCACATCTCGGCCTCGGATCCGTCCGCGTTGGCGTAGTCCATGAAGAACGAGGCTCCTTCATCGTCGGTGCGCACGACGCGGATGACTCCGTCAGCTCCGACCCCCGTGCGCCGGTCACACACCGCCGCCACGTCATCGGAAGACAGCGGCCCTCGATCATCGTTGAGGTCGAGCACCATGACGAAATCGTTGCCCGTGCCTTGGTACTTCGCGAACTCGAGTGGCCGGCTCATGGATCGCGGAGATACGAGTCGACGGCGTCGGTGATCTCGCTCGCTCCTCCCTCGCCGGCGTCGAACCAGCGCACGCGGGGGTCACGACGGAACCATGCCATCTGTCGTCGGGCCAGGCCTTTCGTACGCCGCACCGTCTGCTCCCGCGCCTCCTCGAGGCTGAGCCTACCGTCGAGGTGCCGGGCGAGCTCGGAGTATCCGATGGCCTGTGTCGAGGTCAGCCAGCGGCCGAAGCCGCGCTCCACCAGCCCCCGCACCTCCTCGAGCCAGCCGGCGGCGAACATCGCGGAGACGCGGTGCGAGATGCGGGCAGCGAGCACCTCGGATGCGACCCGGATGCCCGCCATCCGCGTTCGGGCGGGGTCGTAGCGTTCCCAGCCCTCGGCGAACTCACTGAATCGCCTTCCCGTGATCGCCGGGACCTCGAGCGCTCGCACGATGCGCCGAACGTTGTCCGGCTCGATCTTGGCCGCGGCGACAGCATCGAGGGCCTCGAGCCGTCGGTACAACGCCCCTGCCCCCGCGACCCGAGCCTCAGCCTCGAGTTCTCCCCGCACGAGCGGGTCTTCCCCCGGGAACTCCAGTCCGTCGACCACGGCGCGAACGTAAAGACCGGACCCGCCGACCAACAAGGGAACGGAGTGCCTGCCTCGAACATCCTCGATCGCTTCCATGGCCATCGCCTGGAATCGTGCCACCGTGAACCGTTCGCTGGGTTCGATCAGATCGAGTAAGTGGTGGGGCACCGAAGCGCGCTGGGCTCGCGTCGGCTTCGCCGTGCCGATGTCCATACCGCGATACACGACCATCGAGTCCGCGTAGCAGACCTCGCCCCCCAACGATCGAGCGAGCACGATGGCCGCCTCGGTTTTCCCGCAGGCCGTCGGGCCAACCAGCGCTTTCAGGGGCGGTGAACCCACGATCGACCGGCGAGTCAACGGGCAGGGGAGGCAGGCTCGCGCACGAGCTCGCCGGTCAGATGGTGGGCTGCCGACGCGACTACCCTGACGTCGACGAACGAGCCGGGCTCCAGCGCATCGGCAAGATGCACGATGCGGTTGGTCCGCGTGCGTGACTGTGTGGATCGCCCCTTCCGGTCGCCGCCTTCCACGAGGACCTCCACGGTCTGTCCCACCAGCGCGCCCGCCCGCTCACTCGAGATGCGCTCCTGCAACTCGACCAGTCGATCGAAGCGCTCCTGCACGACTTCCTTCGGGACCTGCTCGTCGAACGCCGCGGCCTTGGTGCCTGGCCTGGGCGAGTACTGGAACATGTAGGCGCTGTCGAACCGCGCGGCCTCCACGACCTCGAGGGTGTTCGCGAAGTCCGCCTCGGTCTCGCCCGGGAACCCGACGATGACATCGGTCGAGACTCCGATGCCGGGGATGGCGTCGCGGATGCGATCGAGCCACTCGAGGTAGCGCTCGCGACGGTAGGAGCGCTGCATGCGTCTGAGCACGTCGTCAGAACCCGACTGCAGCGGGAAGTGCATGTGCTCGCACACGGTCGGCGTGTCGGCCATAGCGTCGATCACGTCGGGGGTGAAATCGCGGGGATGCGGACTGGTGAACCTGACCCTGCGGAGGCCCTCGACTGCCCCGACCTGACGCAGCAGTTGGGCGAACAAGGGCCGGCGGGCGGAGCCGGGGACGGTGACGTCTCGACCGTAGGTGTTCACGTTCTGCCCCAACAGCGTGACCTCGACCACGCCTCCCGCCACGAGACCCTGCACTTCGACGAGGATGTCGCCGATCGATCGGGAACGCTGCGGACCCCGCACCAACGGCACGATGCAGAAGCTGCACGCGTTGTCGCATCCCGGCGCGATCGAGACCCACGCCCGGAACGCATCGAGGCGAACCGCCGGCAGAGCGCTCGGGAACGTCTCGGTGTATTCACGCACGTCCATCTGGGCGCCCTCGGTCTCTGACCGCTCCAACAGGTCCAACAGGTGCGGCAGCGCATGGGTGCCGACGACGACGTCGACCCACGGCGCGCGACGCTGGATCTCGCCCCGGTCTTTTTGAGCGAGACACCCCGCGACGACGATCCTCAGCCCCGGGTTCGCGGCTTTGACCGGTTTCAGGTGCCCGAGGTTTCCGTAGAGCTTGTTGTCCGCGTTCTCCCTGATCGCACAGGTGTTCAGTACCACGACGCCGGCCTCGGACACGTCGTCGGTGGGCTTCAGGCCATCGGCCTGCAGCACTCCCGCGATGCGCTCGGAGTCGTGCTCATTCATCTGGCACCCGAAGGTGCGGATCAGGAACGTGCGCTCCACTCCGACAGGCTACCCGAGCGGCATCGGTTTACTTCGCGAACTCGATCGCGCGGGTCTCCCGAACGACCGTGATGCGGATCTGGCCCGGGTACTGGAGTTCCTCTTCGACCTGTTTCGCGATGTCACGCGCGATGACCTGCGCCTGGAGATCGTCGATGTCCTCTGGTTCCACCATCACGCGGACCTCTCGTCCCGCCTGCATCGCGAAGGTCTTCACGACGCCTTCGTGGGCGGAACAGATCTCCTCGAGACGCTCCAGCCGCTTCACGTAGGTCTCCAATGATTCGCGCCGCGCTCCCGGACGGCCGCCGCTGATGCCATCGGCGATCTGCGCGAGCACGGCATCGATCGTGTGCTGCTCCACCTCGCCGTGATGCGATTCGATGCAGTGCACGACTTCGAGCGATTCGCCCATCCGCCGAGCGATCTCGGCACCGATGATCGCGTGCGAGCCCTCGACCTCGTGCGTCACGGCCTTGCCCACGTCGTGCAGGAAGGCTCCACGCTTCACGATCGTCGGATCGAGCCCGATCTCGGCCGCCAGGCTGCTCGCGATATGGGCCGACTCCACGAGATGACGCAGCACGTTCTGGCCGTACGACGTGCGGTACTGAAGACGTCCCAGCAACTTAACCATCTCCGGGTGGATGTCGGTGATGCCGACTTCCGCCACGGCGTCCTCGCCGGCGCGACGCACGTGTTCCTCGAGTTCCCGCAGCGAACGTTCGTGGATCTCCTCGATGCGCGCAGGATGGATACGTCCGTCTTCCACCAACTTGCCGAGCGTCATGCGTGCTGCCTCACGGCGCACCGGATCGAAGCACGAGAGCACGACCGCTTCGGGTGTGTCGTCGATGATCAGGTTCACCCCGGTGACAGATTCGAACGCTCGGATGTTGCGGCCCTCGCGCCCGATGATGCGCCCTTTCATGTCCTCGCTCGGGAGCGCGAACACGCTCACGGTCGACTCGGCGGTCTGCTCCGACGCCACTCGCTGGATCGCGATCGTGACGAGCTTGCGGGCGCGCTCCTCACCCTCTTCGCGGGCTCGCTGCTCGATCTCCCGTACCTGGCTCATGGCAGCGCGCTTCGCCTCGTCGACGATCTGAGCCATGAGCTGCTCACGGGCCTCGCTGGAGGTCAGGCCGGCGATCCTCTCGAGTTGCGCTCGGTGCAGCTCGGTGGCCTTCTCGAGCTGGGACCGCACGTACGTGAGTTTCTCGTCTCGCTCGTCGAGCTCGGACTCCTTCGCGTCGACCCGAGCAGTTCTCGTCTTCAGTTCGGCTTCCGCGCCGGCCATGCGGCGCTCTTGCCGAGCGACCTCGTCGCGCCGTCCTCGCAGGTCCTCATCAGCATCGCGGCGGATCGTAGCGATCTCGTCCTTCGCCTCGGCGAGTAGCTGCTTCGATGACGCATCGGCCTCGCGCTCGGCGTCGAGTAGGAGCTTCTGCGCCCGGGTCTCGATGCTGTGCGCGTTGCTCGCCGCGATCGACTTCCGATACAGGAAGCCGGCGGTGAAGCCCAGCAGCAGTCCGCCGATCGCGGCTAGTACAGGGACCATGGCTCTCTCCTCCACAAACCTCGTCAGACGACGTTTGCGAGAAGGACCCTCCGGTCCGCGTTCGTTCAGGTGCTGTGCGCGAGCATGCGGCCGTTCAACACTCGCCGGCGCGTTCTCGTCCGGCTGCTCTCGTCGATCGATGCATCGGGGTTGGGGTCGGGGTCAAGACTCGCTCACAGACAGGATCTCGTTGAACGTGGTTTCGGAAGTGTTCCTCTCGTCCTCCCGATGCTACGGCGGCGGCGCCGACGAGACAAGGTCCCATCGGCCTAGTCCGCGTCGTCCACCTCGAGCGCCGTGCGAGCCGCCGATCGCGCGACGTCGGGTGCATAGCCGCGACGGATCAACAGCGACGTGAGCCGTCCGAAGGCCTTGACGGGCTCCACCCCGGCGAGTCGACGCACCCGTGAGCGCGCAAGCTCGATCGCCCGTTCGTGCTCGTCCTCGGGCGCCAGCGCAGCCACCTCGTTCGCCAGGTCTGCGGAGATGCCTTTGGCGAGCAATGCGCTCTCCACGGCCCGACGGCCCGCACGTCGGGTGCCGAAGTGGTGGTCGGCCATCTGACGAGCGAAGGCTCGATCGTCGATCAACCCGACGCGCTCGAGCCGCTCGAGCACGTCGGCCACCTCACCGGCCTCGAACCCCGCTGCACGCAGCCGCCGCTCGAGCTCGCGGCGAGCACGAGGGCGTACCGCGAGCAGACCCAGGGCTCGTTCGTGGCAGTTCTTGGGGTTCCGCGGCGTCGTGGCCGAGCCTCTCGACCGAGACGGGGTCGCTGAGGGTCCCGTCACTGGCGACTATCCATCGGGGGAGCTCGTCTTTGCCTTGGCCTTGACCTTCTCCGCGCCTGCAGCGGCCGGCTCGTCGTCGAGCACGACGTCGGGCACGATCTCGATGGGCGTTTCGTCGCCGTCTTCGCCGAAGGACGTGAGCCCGACCGCGTCCCGGATCTTCCGCTCGATCTCGTCGCGCATCTCGATGTGCTCCGCCAGGAAGGCCCGCGCGTTCTCGCGACCTTGCCCGAGCTGCTCACCCTCGTAGGTGAACCAGGCACCCGACTTCTTGATGAGCTCGAGATCGACGCCCACGTCGATGAGGGAGCCCTCCTTCGAGATGCCCTTGCCGTACATGATGTCGAACTCGCACTGACGGAAAGGAGGAGCCACCTTGTTCTTGACGACCTTGACGCGAGTGCGAGATCCGACGACCTCGGTACCGTCCTTGAGGTTCTCGATCTTGCGGATATCGAGCCGGACCGACGAGTAGAACTTGAGCGCCCGACCGCCCGGCGTGGTCTCGGGCGACCCGAACATCACACCGATCTTCTCGCGGAGCTGGTTGATGAAGATCGCCGTGGTATCGAACCTCGAGAGGGTACCCGAGAGCTTCCGCATCGCCTGGCTCATGAGCCGAGCTTGCAGCCCCACGTGGGTGTCTCCCATCTCGCCTTCGATCTCGGCGCGAGGGACCAGCGCCGCCACCGAGTCGATCACCACGAGGTCGAGCGCGGCCGAGCGCACCAGCATGTCGGCGATCTCGAGCGCCTGTTCGCCGGAGTCGGGCTGAGAGACGAGCAGCTCGTCGATGTTCACACCGAGCTCGCGAGCGTAGGTGGGGTCGAGTGCATGCTCGGCGTCGATGAACGCCGCGATGCCGCCATTGGCCTGCGCCTCCGCGATCATGTGCAGGCAGACCGTCGTCTTGCCCGAACCTTCGGGGCCGAAGACCTCCATGATGCGCCCTCGCGGAACCCCACCGACGCCGAGCGCAAGATCGAGCGCGAGCGACCCCGTCGGGATCACCGAGAGGCCGGCCCCGGCCGGATGCTCGCCGAGCCTCATGACGGCGCCTTTACCGAACTGCTTCTCGATCTGCTGGAGCGTGACGTCGAGCATCTTGTCGCGGTCCACCGTGTCCTCCTTCTGACTCGCATCTCGGCCCCTCGGCCCACCGGCGAGGAGGTGGCGAGCGAGCGCGTCCCCGTCTGGAAGGCGCACGCTATCGAGCGGGTCTGACATAAGTTACACCTCTGTGATCTCCTAGATGCCGGTCCGGACGATACCCGAACAGGTGTTCGGATACAACCACCCCGTAGAGACCTCTTTTCAGTTCGTGCCCGTCAACGCGAAGGTCCGGATCGGCTCATAGATGGGAGCGGGGCGCCGCAGGCGGCTTCGCATCAGCACGATCGTTCCGACCGAGAAGGGCTCGCTCTCGAGGAAGGTCGCCGCGAACTCGGGCGGCAGGTCCGACGGAGCACGACTCCGTGCCACGGTGACATGCGGGCTGAAGGGTGCGAGCTCGAGAGGGAACTCCGGAGCCAGCGCTCCCCGGATCGAACCGGCGAGCCGTGCGAGCGCCCCCCGCTCGTCGTCGAGCCCAGCCCAGAGGACGCGCGCTCGCCCGCGGGCAGGAAACGAGCCAAGACCCCGTATCCGTGTCGAGGGGACAGAGGCGATGCCCGCCGCATCGGCCAGGCGTTCGCCGACCCACGGCACGAGCCGGACCGGCGTCGACCCGAGGAATCGCAGCGTCACGTGGTAGTTCTCCTTGGGCGTCCATCGCATCGTCGGGAACGCCTCGTGCCAAGGCTCGATCGCCCTCTCGACCGCGGTCGCCGCATGCTCGGGGAGGGTGAACGCGACGAACAGGCGCTCCGGCTTCGGTTCGGGCCCCGACGCCGTTCCCTCCGGCACGGCGCTCAGATGATGCGGTCGCTCTCGGGCAAAGGCATGCCCTCGAGGTGGCGACGCACGAGATCCAGGGCGGCCTGCTCGGCCCAGCGGCGGACCCGCGCCCGATCACCGGCTGCGACGTAGCCGCGGGCGTGCGAAGCATCTTCGGCGTCGAGCCCGATCCACACCGTGCCCCGGACCGCCCCGTCATGCGGTTCGGGACCTGCCGCGCCCGTGAGCGAGACGGCCACGTCCGACGAGAACAGCCGCCTCGCACCCGCAGCCATCTCGAGCGCGCACTCGCGGCTCACCACCCCCGGACCTTCGATCGTTCCGAGCGACACGCCGAGGACCCGGTGCTTCGCCTGAGCTGTATACGTGACGGCCGACCCCACGAACACGTCGGAAGCCCCCTCAGCCGCCGTCATGCGGGCACCGACCGCACCTCCCGTCAGCGACTCGGCACACGCCATCCGCAGCCCGGAGGCCGACAACAGCCGCGTGACCACCTGCTCGAGCGTCTCGTCATGGCTCGTGTACACCACGTCCCCCAGGCGCCGTTGCACCTCGATCGCGAGCGGTTCGATCATCGACTCGGCATGCTCGACGCTGTCGGACTTCGCGGTGAGCCGAACCTTGACCTCCCCGGCCGACGCGAGGTAGGCGATACTCGGATTGGACGACGAGGGGAACAGATCCGCGAGCAACTCCGCCACCCTCGACTCGCCGATGCCCACGCTCCGAAGTGTCCGGGAGCGCACAACCGCCGCACCGATCGACGCGCTCAATTCGGGCAGCACGGTGCTCTGCATCATGGCGATCATCTCGCTCGGCACGCCCGGCATCGCGTAGAGGCGCACGTCATGCGGAAGGTTCGCCACGAGGCCCGGCGCCGACCCGCGGGGGTTCTCGATCGTTCGCGCTCCGCGGGGCACGTCGGCCTGACAGAGGTTGTTCTCGGGCATGGGGCCGTCGGCGAACCCCGCGAACCGTTCGCGGAGCCAGCGTTCCAGCGATGCGTCACGCTCGAGCGGCACACCCATGACCGCTGCGATCGCCTCGCGCGTGATGTCGTCCTCGGTCGGTCCCAATCCTCCGGTCACAAGTACGACGTCGGTCCTGGCCGCGGCCACCTCCAGGACATCGACGATGCGATCGAGGTTGTCCCCGACGACCTGGTGGTAGTAAACATCGGCCCCGATCTCCGCCAGCCGCTCTCCGATCCATCGAGCGTTCGTGTTCGCGATCTGACCGAGCAGCAGTTCGGTGCCGATGCCGACGACCTCGACGCGCTCGGCTCCGCTCATGGCCCCGACGACCCGGTGGAACCGACCGAAAACTGTCCGGGCGTGAAGGTCTCGGTCCACGGCGCACCCTGTGTGCCAGGCGTTCCGAGGTCCCGCTCCCCGACGGTCACCTGCACTGCACCGCCATCGGCCACCGACAGCCCGAGTTCCTCGTCCGCCGAGAACGAGAGGCGCTCGCCGGCGTCCATGACGTGCACTTCCGGGGCCCCATCGACCGTGACGGTGACCTCGACGGGTCGCTGAGCCACCAACACTGCGTCGACCGACGCGGTGCTGACCGGGGAGCCCGCGGTCGTCGGGATCGCGGCGGGCGCGGGCGCCCCCCGGTCCCTCGCGACCAGCCCGAACAGCACCAGCAGCACCACGAGCGTCGCGGCACCCAACAATAGGAATCGTTGGTTGTCTCGGATCCGGGTGGCCGCGATGGCCCGTTCCACGCGACCCAGACCTTCGGGTGGCGGATGCGGTGGGGGTTCCTCGGCGTGCCGCGAGTATGCCTCGAGGACCTTGTCGGCGCTCACTCCCAAGTACTGCGCGTAGGTCCGGAGCGCTCCACGGACCACGGCATCGTTGGGCAGCGCCGCGAAGTCCTCGGTCTCGAGGGCGGTGAGGTGGTCGACCCGGAGCCTCGTGTCGCGCGAGGCCTCGTCGAGCGAAAGCCCGCGGATGCGTCGCGCCTTCTCGAGCGCCGGGCCGACCCCGATGGGTCGCTGCAGCGAGGTGCCGGCCATGGGAACCCCGGGATGATAGCGCCGGTACACTCCCCCGCATGGCCGCCGACGCCCTCACAGTCATCGTGGAGATCCCCAAGGGTTCCCGGAACAAGTACGAGATGGACCATGAGACCGGCGAGATCATCCTCGATCGCATGCTCTTCACCTCGATGCAGTACCCAGCGGACTACGGATTCATCGACGAGACGCTCGGGGGCGACGGCGATCCGCTCGACGCACTCGTGTTCGTCGGCGAGCCCACCTTCCCGGGTTGCCGGATCAGCGTGCGCCCGATCGGCCTGTTCCGCATGACCGACGAGAAGGGTGAGGACGAGAAGATCCTGTCGGTTCCGTTGCGCGACCCGATCTGGTCACACGTCGGCGACCTCGCAGGACTGCCCATGACCCTGTTGAACGAGATCGAACACTTCTTCCAGGTCTACAAGGACCTCGAGGGTCACAAGGTGAGCACCGATGGCTTCGAGGACCGCGCCTCGGCCGAGCGCGTGATCGCCCAGGCGAAGGCCCGCGCGCACGAAGCATGAGGCCTCGGGTCGTGCTGCGTCCGCCGGTCGAGGGCGATCGCACCGAGTTCATCGCCGGCCTGGAGGCGTCGCGAGCCCTGCACGACCCTTGGCTCGAGCCCGGTGAGCCCGACGCCTGGTTCGAACGTCTCCTCACGCGGAACCGCACCGAGAGCGACCGCTCCCTGCTCGTCTGTGATGCAGGCGAGGGCTCGATCGCCGGCGTCATGAACCTGTCCCAGATCATCATGGGCCCGTTCCGCAGCGCCTTTCTCGGCTACTACGCGCTGGAACCGCTCGCAGGTCGTGGTTACATGCACGCCGCCATGCCGCTCCTCCTGCGGTTCGCCTTCGAGGAGCTCGGTCTGCACCGGGTACAGGCGAACGTGCAGCCCGGCAACGAAGCGTCCATCGCCCTCGTGCGCGCCGCCGGGTTCCACCGAGAGGGATTCTCGCCGCGGTACCTGTTCATCAGGGGGGCGTGGCGCGACCATGAACAGTGGGTGATGCTCGCCGAAGACCTTCCGGATGCTGTACGAGACCCGGCCTAGGTCTCCGGCCCGAGAACTACCGACTTCCGGCGCCCCCCGAGGCCGAAAACACCGACTTTCGACGGGCGCAACGCCCTCGTTCGGGGGATTAGTCTGCGCTGACGAGGGGGAGGAAGCCCGTGCAGATGGAGCCTGAGATGAACGAAACGACCTGGAAGTCCTCGCCGCTGTCAGCGATCCGCGAGCCCGTGACGGCGCCCGACACGTTGTCGGAGGGCCCGGTGAAGTTCCTCTTGGTCTCGGGACAGCTCGATGACGGCCGTTGGGGCCTTGTCGGCGCTTACTGGGTATCGATCGACGGCGCGAGGGGTGGGTTCATCGTTTCCCCGCCCGCGATCTGGAGCGGCAGCGAACTCGTGCGGAGCTACCACAGTGGCCTGGGCAGGGGCTGGACCGCCGAGCGCACCTACGCCTACTGGCAAGGCCAGGTCGGGATGGCGGGTCGGTTCATGATCGATCCGCAGCAGCACGCAGACACGCTGTTTCAGGTGGCTCGGCGCGTCGGGGCCCTGTGAGCGCCGGGATCACCCGCCGCGACGCTCCTCCCACTCCTCCCAGCTGACGAGCACGTCGCGAGCCTTGGAGCCCTGCGACGGGCCCACGACGCCCTGCTCCTCGAGCAGGTCCATGATGCGTCCGGCCCTGGCGAACCCGACCTTGAGCTTGCGCTGCAACATGCTCGTCGATCCCAGCTGCGACCGGATGATCAGGTCGGCGGCCTGGTTCACCAGGTCGTCGTCGCCGCCGTCGCCACCGCCACTCCCGGACAATTCCGCCTCGGTGGGGGGGATGCCGAGCCCCTCGATGTGCTGCTCGTAGACCACCTCGCGCTGGGCGCGGATGAATGCACAGATGCCGTGGATCTCAGCCTCGGTCACCCACGCTCCCTGCAGCCGCGTCGGCTTCGATGCGTTCGCGGGCGCGAAGAGCATGTCGCCGTGCCCCACGAGCTTCTCGGCGCCGTTCTGGTCGAGCACGACGCGTGAATCGGCCTGGCTCGATGTCATCAGCGCGATGCGGCTCGGGATGTTGGCCTTGATCAACCCGGTGACCACGTCGACGCTGGGGCGCTGGGTCGCGACGACGAGATGGATGCCGACGGCCCGCGCCATCTGCGCAATGCGGCAAATCGCATCTTCCACGGCTCGCGGGGCGACCATCATCAGGTCGGCGAGCTCGTCGATGACGACGACGATGTAGCTCATGTGCTTGAACTCGTGTTCGCGCCCGACCGGCAGTCTCAGCGTGCCCTCTCGGAGTCCCTCCTCGTACCCGTCGATGTCGCGAACACCGACCGTCGCGAGCATCTCGTAGCGCATCTCCATCTCGCGCACGATCCATTCCAGCGCCTCGGTGGCACGCTTGGGATGCACGATCACCGGGCTCAGCAGGTGGGGCACCTCGGCGAAGTGACTGAGCTCGACGCGTTTTGGGTCGACGAGCACGAGCCGAACGTCGTCGGGACTCGTGCGCATGAGGATCGACGTGATGAAGCTGTTCACGAGGCTCGACTTGCCGGCACCGGTGGCGCCGGCGATCAGCACGTGGGGCATCATCGCGAGGTTCACCATCTGCGCCTCGCCGTGGATGTCCTTGCCGAGCGCGACCTGCAACGGATGGGTGTCCGCCTTGGCGGCCTTCGACCGTAGGATGTCGCCAAGCATGACGAAATCGCGGTGGCGGTTCGGTACTTCGATGCCGATCGCAGACTTGCCGGGGATCGGCGCGATGATGCGCACATCGGGCGTCGCGAGCGCGTAGGCGATGTCGCTCGACAGATTGAGCACCTTGTTCACCTTGGTGCCCGAGGCCACGGCGACCTCGTACATCGTGACGGTCGGACCGCGGTGTGCAGCGACAACGCGAGCATCGACCCCGAAGGTCGAGAGCGTATGACCGAGGGCGTCCATGATGTCCTTCTCGTGCGTGCCGTCGTTCGTCGACGGGGGCGCCGTGCGGAGCAGGTCGAGTGAGGGAAGCTGGTACGGCCCGTCGGAGGTCGTGATCGTGCGGCCACGCGGCCGCTTCGGTGAAGCGGCGATCGCGCTTGCGTCGCCGTCGGCTGTATCGGAGGGAACGTCGAGAGCCCCCACCGCCTCGGACTCGGGAAGCACCACGACGGGCTCTGTGAGGCCGAGGCGCTCGGAGAGCTTCGCCCTCGTCGGCGTGCTGCCCGCCTGAACCTCGCCGGCTTTGGCGAGGGCACGCTCATCCTTGATGCGCTGCTTCTCCAGCTTGGCCTCAGCCTTCGCCTGCTCGTGCGCCCGCCGTGCCTCGGCCCGTTCGGCCATCACCGCCCGCGTCGCCGCGAACTTCCTGCCGAGAGCGACGAACGACGTTCCCGTCATGATCAGCGCGCCGATGACGGCGAGGCCGAGGTTCACGATGAAGGCGCCCGCCGGCGAGACGAGCTTCGAGAGCGGGGCGGCGGACAGGGTGCCGAAGAACCCACCGGCATCGGAGAAGCCTGGGATGGGTCCGATCCCGCGCGCCCTCGTGTCGACCGCCGGCGCGAAGACACCGGGATTGCCTCGGACGATCGACAGGAGCCCGAGCACGCCGAAGCCCATGATCACGAAGCCGATGAACATGCGCATGCGCTCGTCGGGCGAACGATCGCGGAGCAGCGCGATGCCCCATCCGAGCCCGACCAGTGGCAGCAGCACCGCCGTGAGCCCGAACCCTCGATGCAGCAGGCGTGAGAATGCCTCGCCCATCGGCCCCGCCGCGTCGAACCACACAGAGAGCACCGCGAGCCCGGCGAGCACGATGAGCCCGATGCCCAGCGCGTCGCGGGCGAACGGCGAAAGGATCTGGGTTGCCGGCGAGCGCTGCGGCTGCTTCTTCGTCGCCTGCTTCTTCTTCGGCGGCGGGCGCTTGGACGGCGTCTTCTTGCTCGACGGACGGCTGGATACACGCGACGCTGAACGCCGCGACGGGGAAGTCTTCGTCGCCATGAGGTCTCCAGTCTGACGTGTTCTCTGGCAGCTTCAAGCAACGTAGGCATGTCGGATATCCTTGCCACCATGGTCGTGCGGCGCTCCAGGCGGAAGGCGCTTGATGCGCGGGCCGCAAGGCGAACGGAGCGCCGCACGTACATCGCGAGTGTTCTCGACGGCGACGAGCACGTGCTCGCGGCAGGGCGCGATCCAGCCGCAGTCACAGGGACCAGGATGATCCTCGCATGGACGCTCATGCGTCCTCCCCGCACGGGTGAATGGACGGGCGACTCCGTACGTTTCGATGAGATCATCTCGTGGCGTCGGGGACAGACCCACGATGAACGTCCGGTCGTGGCGATGACTCACCCTGAGCACCGAAGGATGGGGCGGGTGCCCGCTCACCGGTTCCTGTGGTTCCGCTGGGAAAGTGCCGAGGCACCCGTGCCCCATCGATCAACCAGGTTCACGTTCGTGAGCTCGCGCGATCCGCTCTACGCCGCTGTCGTCGATGGACTCCGGCGAGCCGGGACCCCCGAGGGTGAACCGTTCCGGGAACAACCACCGGGCACGAGAGCACATCGAATCGCCCGGAGTCGAGGGGTGCTGACTCGGCGGCGTCGCGGATGGGTTCGATATCGGGCGGGGCGTCGCGGATGGGTTCGATTGGCCTATCGATCATGACGTGGGTCACGTCCATCGCTAGAGCCCGACCTCAGACTTCCATGACGACCGGCAGGATCACCGGCTTGCGCTGCGTCACCTCGTTGAAATAGCGGCCGAGCGCACGGCGGATGTCCTGCTGCAGCGCGGAGGGATCGGTCACTCGCGCGTCGGCCGTCTCCCCGATCGCTGCGATCACGCGCTCCCTGGCTTCGTCGAGGATGTCTTGCGAGGTCTCCTCGTACACGAACCCCCGATTGACGATGTCGGGGCCGCCGACAAGCTCACCGGTCTGCGAGTCGACCGTCACCACCACCACCACGACTCCGTCACCGGCGAGCTTGCGACGGTCGCGAAGCACCTCGCCGCCGACGTCACCGATGCCGAGGCCGTCGACGAACGTCATGCCTGCCTGCACGCGGTCGATGATCGCGACCCGCTCCCCCACCTCGACCATGTCGCCGTCCTCGCAGATCACGATGTGGTCGCGAGGGATGCCGACCTCCTCGGCGAGGCGCGCATGGTGCTGCAGGTGGCGCCGTTCGCCATGGATCGGGATGAACCAGCGAGGACGCACAAGGGAGAGCATCAGGCGAAGCTCCTCGGCCGCCGCGTGTCCGCTCGCATGCACCGGGTCGGCGGGCATGTGATACACGTCGGCGCCGGTTCGGTAGACGGCGTCGACCACGCGATGGATCGCCGGTTCGTTCCCGGGGATCAGCGACGACGAGAGCACCACGGTGTCGCCCTCGTCGAGCTTCACCCATTTGTGCTGGCGCTGAGCCATGAGCGAGAGCGCAGAGAACGGCTCGCCTTGACTCCCGGTGCAGATCACGACCACCCGCCCGGGATCGAGGTCGGCGACCTCGGCGATGTCGATCACGTCGCGATCGTCGACCTGGAGGATGCCGAGGCGCCGCGCGGCCGCGACGGAATTCAGCATCGAACGACCGAGGAACGCCACCACCCGTTCGTTGGCCCGAGCCGCGTTCACGATCTGCTGCACGCGGTGGATGTGGCTCGAGAAGCACGCGGCCACCACGATGTTCGGCGCGTTCTCGACGATGCGCTGCAGCACCGGCCCGACACTGCGCTCACTGTCGGTGTAGCCGGCTTCCTCGGCGTTGGTCGAGTCGCTCAGCAACAGGTGCACGCCGGCACCGCTCGCCTCCTCGGCGAGGCCGTGCAGATCGGTCGGACGTCCGTCGAGGGGAGTCTGGTCGATCTTGAAGTCGCCAGTGTGCAGGATCGCGCCGTGCGGGGTGTCGACCACCACCGCCATGCCGTCCGGGATCGAGTGCGTGACCCGGAGGAATCGCATCGTGAAGGGGCCCACGCTCGCACCTTCCCCGGGCACCGCCGTCCGCAGCTCGCATCGGTCGCTCACCTGATGTTCCTCGAGCTTGCCCTTCAACAGCTCGAGGGTGAAGGGCGTGCCGTACACGGCCACGTCGGAGATCTCACGCAGCAGATAGGTGAGCGCCCCGATGTGATCCTCATGGCCGTGCGTGAGCACGACGGCCTCCACGCGCTCGGCATGGTTTCGCACGTAGTCGAAGTCCGGCAGCACCAGGTCGATGCCGGGCATGTCGCCCGATGGGAACGACAGGCCGACATCGATGATCAGGATGCGTCCCTCGAGCTCGACGCACGCCATGTTGCGCCCGACCTCCCCGACACCTCCGAGGAAGACGACGCGGCAGTCGCTGACGCTAGAGGAGACCGGCGTCCTCCAGTGCGGAGCGGACCCGAGCTCGTTCTTCGGCTGTGGCCGGCACGAGCGGCAGGCGAGGCACGCCCGCCGGGCGTCCGAGCATGGTGAGCGCAGCCTTGACCGGGATCGGATTCGACGTGATGAACAAGGCGTTGAACAGCGGCGAGAGCTGTTCGTGGATC
>JAOUEA010000272.1 GCA_029858935.1 Actinomycetota bacterium | reverse complement strand
GCGGCGACTTGGCTCACGATGGCCTACATCCTGTTCCTGAACCCTGCGATCTTGGGCTCGGTCGCCGACCCCACGGGCGCGAGCCTTCCGTTCCCCGCCGTGCTCACGGTGACGGCGCTCGTGGCCGGTGTCATGACGATCGCGATGGGCGTGTACGCGAACGTGCCGTTCGCGCTCGCAGCCGGCCTCGGCCTGAACGGCTTCGTCGCGTTCACCCTCGTCGCCCAGCTCGGGCTCACGTGGCCGCAAGCCATGGGCGTGATCGTCGTCGAAGGCTTGATCATCGCCGTGCTGGTGCTGACGGGCTTCCGATCGGCCGTGATGGAGGCGATCCCCACCGATCTCAAGCGTGCGATCGGCATCGGTATCGGCTTGTTCCTGATGATCATCGGACTCGTCAATGCCGGCATCGTGGTGAACAGCGACGCGACCCTCATCACCTTGACGGACGACTTCCGTTCACTGCCGATGCTCGTGTTCGTCTTCGGATTCGCACTCGCATCGATCTTCGTCGTGCGGAAGGTTCGAGGAGGGTTGCTGATCAGCATCCTCGCGAGCACCGTGCTCGCGATCGCCATCAACGAGGTCTGGGGCGACGGTCTGATCTGGGGTGATACCGGCATCGCGACGATCCCCTCGGATGTCGTCTCCACCCCCGACTTCTCCCTCGTCGGCGACTTCTCGTTCTCGTTCTTCTCCGCGCTTGGGTTCGTCTCGGCACTGGTGCCGGTCTTCGCGGTGATGCTGTCGGACTTCTTCGACACGATGGGCACCGCCGTCGGCCTCGGTGAGGAAGCCGGTCTGCTCGACGAGGAGGGCAAGCTCCCGGCGATGAACAGGGTGCTCTTCGTCGACTCGGTGGCCGCCGCGGCCGGCGGGGCGGCGTCCTCGTCGTCGAACACGACCTTCATCGAGAGCGCCGCCGGCATCGGGGAAGGCGGGCGCACCGGGCTCACCGCTGTGACCGTCGGCGGGCTCTTCCTCCTGTGTTTGTTCATCTCGCCGCTCGCAGGCGTCGTTCCGCCCGAGGCCACAGCTCCGGTCCTGGTCATCGTGGGCTATTTCATGATGCAGTCGGTCGGGGAGATCGACTGGCGCGATCCGTCGATCGGCATCCCGGCGCTACTGACGATCGGCCTGATGCCGTTCACCTACTCCATCACCAACGGGATCGGGGCGGGCTTCATCGCGTACACGGCGATCAGGGTGATGCAGGGACGATGGCGCGACGTGCACCCACTGATGTACGTCGTGACGGCCGGGTTCCTCTTCTACTTCATCCGCGGCGTGCTGGCCTGACGCGTCTGCGATCGCCTCAGCGGCGGTCGACGTGCGCGCCGAGATCGAGCGGTGGTCGGGGATCTGGGGTGTGGCCCGGTGGCATCGGGCCGCACGCGACCGTGCCTAGCGCCAGCCACTCCTCGCTCATGCCCAGAGCGTGACGCGCTTCCTCGCGGCAGAAGATCGATGAGCTGATCCAGCAGCCCGCGATCCCCTGGGCCGAGAGTCCCACCAGCAGGTTCTGGATCGCAGCTCCACCCGACAGTACGAACATGTCGCGCTCGGAGGCCGCGCGGTCGTCATCGACATATGAGTGTGAGCCCTCGAGCGAGAGCCATGGCACGATGAGCACGGGCGCCGAGACGAGCACGTCGTTGCTTCGCGCGATGCGCCGGTCGATGACCTCGGCCGCGATGCCGTCGGTCTCGAGGTCGGCTCGCCACGCCGCCTCCATGGCCGCGAGGTATCGGCGGCGAGCGGCATCGGAAATCAGAACGCTGAAGCGCCACGGCCGTGTGTGGTGGGGGGCAGGCGCGGTGCATGCGGCGAGGATCGCTTCCTCGATCGCTTCAGCGGGCACGTCACCCGAGCCGAACGCGCGCACCGTTCGTCGATCGTGCAGGGCCTGCAGCGGCGACGCACGGAACAGGTCTTCGGTGGCTGGTCGCACGAGCGTGCTCGCGGGCGCGTCCTGCCCGCCCAAACGGTCGATGCCTCGCACGATCGCCGCCGGGACGTGAGCGTCCTTGGCGATCACCAGCCCGCTTGCCCCGGCCACCTCGTCTGCCAGCGCGACCTCGGTCGCCTCGAGCCCACGCCCTCGGTCGTCCGAGCGTCCGCGCAGGTCCACGAGGGGCGGAAGCCCGTCGCAGCCGATCGCCACGTTCACCACGCCGGTCCGCCATGCCCGTCCGAAAGTATCGGTGATCACGACCCCCAGGTGCACAAGGCCGAGCCGCGAAGATAGTTGCGTGCGCAAGTATCGCGCGGTGCCATCGGGATCGTCGGGTAACAGAGCCAGCGAGCCCGCGTCGACGTTCGATGCGTCGACCCCCGCGTTGGCGCACACGAAGCCGTGCGCCGTTTCTGCGATCACGAGATCGCCTCGCCGGGCGACGATCCGGACGGTTTCGGCAGCGACCGCGCTCTGCCGGTCGGCGTCGGAGACCAGGCGCCCCTCGGCCTTCGAGACGATCTTCGACGTGACGACCACGACGTCGTGGTCTCGGAGCTCCAGCCTCCGCATCGCGGGCTCGAGCATCGCGGCGAGGTCGTCACCCGGGCGCACCTCGCCGATCCCTTCGACCGGGATGACCTGGACCGGTGGGCGGTGCGTTGGTGTCATATGGTCGCGTCCAGCACCACCGATGACAGCCGCTCGGCTGCATCGTCATCGCGCATGACGGTGTCTGTGACGATGACTCGCACCCCCGTGGCCTCGATGCGGCCGGCGAGCTCGCGATCGC
>JAOUEA010000271.1 GCA_029858935.1 Actinomycetota bacterium | reverse complement strand
CCACTGGAACCGTTTGAGGCCCCTCCCGCGGCATCGGTGCCCGATGTTCCTCCGCTCTCGGTGTCGCCCTCGCCGGAGGCCGACGCGACCGCCGTCAGCTCGGTCCGCTCACCGAAGACCGGCTCCCACGTCACGGTCGTGCCGTCGATCTTCCCGTTTGCCTCGATCACTTCACCGGGGAACGTGACCGCGATGCGCAGCTCGGCCGTATCGAACGCCTCGGTGACCTGATCGCCGAACGGATTGTCCTGCTGGTCGGCGGCGTCGGTCGTGAGATCCATCACGCCGCTCACCTCATACGTATCGCCGTTGCGCACGATCGACAGCGAGTCGGGATCTGACGCATCCTGCATATCTGCGAGGGCGACGTCCTCGAACATCACCCGAGTGCCCACGAATCGGTCGTCCTCGTACGGCTCTTGGGTGGCGCCCTCGACGTCGCTCGGCAGGCTCGTGTCGCCGATCAGGTCGTCGACGCTCTGGCCGGTGAGTTCGAGCAGGTCCTTGTTGACCGCGAACACCATCTCTCCGTCGACGGTGTCGTCGGGCGAGATCGTGATCGCCATGTCGAGCTTCAGACAACCGGCGAGCAGCAGTGTGAGACCGGCGAAGGTCGCGAGGCTCCTGATCCAGGCTCGAGAGGTGCGCATCGGCGGTTCCCTTCTGTCGTCGCTGCGATTTCCCCGTTTCGGCGGGCATCGTTGGCCTCGCGAGCCTACCGGTCGGCTCGCACCCGCTCACGCACATCCATGTCCCCGTCAGGCGCTCCACGCCCTCCGGTGCCGAGGCTCACCTCGAACCGTCATCACCCCAACCCATCTCGCCGGGCGCTCCGGCCTCGCGGCCTGCGATCACGATCGGATCGCGAGCTGGGGGCACCGCTGACCGCGGAACCCCCAACTTTTCGAGAAAACGCTTCCGTCTGCCACCCAGCGGACCTCGCCCCGAAGTTTCCCACCCGCGAAACACTCACGTGTGACGGGCGCTGCGAGCATCGCTAGGGTCGTCGGATCGCATGAGGGGTGCGAAAACGTTCCTGATCGGCGTTCTGCTCGCTGCCGTGCTTCTGGCGGCCGTCCCGGTGACTGCGGGAGCGGCTTCGAGTTCGACCGAGATGCGGCGCAAGCTGCTCTCGCTCACGAACTCGGCACGGCGGAACAACGGGCTGCGCGCACTCACCCTGAACTGGCGGTTGTCGAGGGACGCGCTCGCCCACTCGCGCCGCATGGCGGAGCGCCACACCGTCTATCACACGTCGAACCTCTACCGGCTGGTCAAGCGGTGGCGCCCGTCGACCTGGGGAGAGAACGTGGGCATGGCCGGCACGGTCCGACGGGTCCACCGGGCGTTCATGCGGAGCTCGGGCCACCGAAGCAACATCCTGCGGGGCGGCTTCTCACACGTCGGTATCGGGGTGACGAAGTCGGGCGGCCGGATCTGGGCCACCGTCATGTTCTACGGCGGCTGAGCTCCGGCGGCTCGGTCGAACCATCACGGTGCGCCTCGTGGAATCAGCCGATCAGCGCACGGATCTGTCGCAACGCCACCGTGAGCTTGGCCAAGTCGCCCATGCCGTCGACCGCGAGGCTGCGCATGAACCGCTGGAGTCGGGCGAAGGCGTCGGCCCGCGTCTCGAGGAACTTCTCCACCGCTTCGTCGATCGGGAGGCCCCCGCACTCTTCGAGCACGGTCTCAGCCAGGCTGCGACGAAGTGTGAACAGATCCTCTTCCATCGATTGAAGCGCCCAGCGCTGCCAGCGTGAGCCGCCCGGCATCGACTCAACCTGGTTTTCGAGCCAATCGAGCTGCAACGCCTCTCCCAGCAGGAAGAACGCCCGCGCCACCTCGAGCACCGTTCGGCCGCTCGCGTGCGAAACCGTGATGATGTCGGGCCCGTGCACGAGCTCGGCCTGGAACGCGTGTCGGCGAGCGAGCTCTGCCGGCACGCTTTCAGCCTCGAGCCTGCGCGCGGCGTGCTCGTGCTCCTCCCTCCACGTCTCGGGCCCGATCTGGTCGATGACGCCCGAGAGCTCCTCGAACGACGCCCGAGCGTCGTCGACGGCCTCACCGAGTTGATGGCCGGAGGCTCGAACGAGGTACCAGCGTGAGGTCGTCTCGACCAGCCAGTCGACGCCCTTCATCAGCTCGTTCTGGATGTCGGGCTCGATGACGCCGTCGAGCGCCTCGACATCGCCCCAGCGCCCAACGCCGCCGGTCACGTCACGCGCGATGCGGAAGGCTCGAACCACGTCGGCGGGGCTGGCCCCCGTCTCGGTCACCATGCGCGACACGAACGTGACCCCCTGGGAGTTGACGACATCGTTGGCCACGATCGACGCGATCAGCTCCCGACGCAGCGGGTGCTCATCGAGCAGCGACCCATACTGCTCCACGATCCTCGATGGGAAATACGAGCGCAGATCCTGCGCGAGATACGGGGAATCAGGCAGGTCAGATGCGACGAGCGCCGCGAAGATCGCACGCTTGGCGTAGGCGAGGAGCACCGCAAGCTCAGGTCGAACCAATCCTTCGCCGGCTCCACGACGTTCGACCATCTCCTCGGCCGACGGAAGGAACTCCACATCGCGCTCCAGCTCGCCCTCGCCCGCTTCGAGCTGCTGCATCAGGTCCTCGTACGCCTCGATGCGAACCGGGCTGACCTCCACCTCCTGGGAGAGGATCTGCGCCTGCTGGTAGTTGTCGTACAGCACGTGGGCGACCACATCGTCAGCGCAGGCCTGCAACAGC
>JAOUEA010000270.1 GCA_029858935.1 Actinomycetota bacterium | reverse complement strand
CCTCGTCCCGGCCTCAGCCGTCGAGGTCTGGCGCATCCTCCAGGGCCGGGCACGCATGGGTGCGGACTTCGATCGTTCGACGCTGCCGGCCGAGGTGGGGCTCGAGTCGGCGATCGACATCACCAAAGGATGCTTCCTCGGCCAGGAATCGGTGAGCCGCGTCCGCAACCTTGGCCACCCGCCGCGCCTCCTGCTCCACCTGGTGGCACGTAGACCCGTCGACGCCGGCTCGCGCCTCGTCACAGGTGACGACGTCGACGCCGGCATCGTGACGAGTGCGGCGGCCAACGGACGGGGCGACACGGTGCTGTTGGCGATGGTGCCCTGGGCTGCTCGGGCAGCCGAGCTTCGGTCCGAAGAGGGGGTCACGGTGGCACTTGTCGGCGAGTCGGACTAGCCCGTTCGGGTGATTTCGTGTCCCTCTGCCGTCGTATCGGCGGTTGCAGGCCTTCGACCCCTTCCGCGAGACCCCACCGCTCTGTTATGAATCGAGTCCCGCGGCGCGATGCCCGTCCGCGGGACGCTTCGAGGGGGAGGACGATCAGTGAGGTTCGAGCGGTTCCCGAAGGTCGACGTCAGCATCCTGCCGCCGAATCCCGCACCTCCCGACTATTGGCAAGAGCGGGCCGCCTGCTTCGGCGTCGACTCCGACATCTTCTTCCCGATCTCCGAAGAAGAAGCCGGGCCCGCGCTCACCTTCTGCGATTCCTGCCGCATCAAGGAAGAGTGCCTCGCCTGGGCACTGAAGAACGGCGAACGATACGGCGTGTGGGGAGGCCTCACCGAGCAGCAGCGGCGTCGCCTGCAGCGTCAGGTCGCCTGATCGCACCACCGCATCGAGGCGCCGGAACCCGCGAACCCTAGACTGACGTCGTTCCCATGCCTGCCGACCCTACCCCCGTCTACGCCCTCGCCCCGCTCCGCGTCAGCCTCGTCGGCGGCGGCACCGACTTCCCTCACTGGTACCTGGACCATGGCGGCGCGGTGCTCTCGGCCACGATCGACCACGTTGTCCGCGTGACCGCCGCGCCTCGCGCCGACCGGGAAGTGCGGGTGCGCTCCCTCGATCTCGGCGAGCTCGTGCAGTACCACCTCGACGAGGGGCCCCAGTATGACGGCGTGATGGATCTCGCCAAGGCGGCGATCGACCGCATGTGTCTCGACGTGGGTCTCGACGTCGACATCGAGTCCGAAGCGCCGCCGGGCAGCGGGCTGGGCGGGTCGTCGGCCCTGGTGACCGCCGTGGTCGCGGCGCTCGCGTGTCTCGACGACCGTGCTCTGACGCCCGAGGAGGTCGCGGCGATGTCCTACGCGATCGAACGCGAAGATCTCGGAATTGCCGGAGGGTGGCAGGATCAGTACGCGGCGGCGTTCGGCGGCTTCAACCTGATCGAGTTCGATCGAAGCGGGGTGCGTGTGAGTCCGGTCGCGGTCGGGGCCGATGGTCTCGAGGAGCTCCGCAAGCACTTGCTCCTCTGCTACACCGGCACGGTCCGCCGCAACGTCGGCCTGATCGACCGGCAGATCGAGATGTTCGAGGCCGGACGTGAGGACACCCTGCTCGGCATGAAGCAGCTGCGCGAGATGGCCTACGCGATGCGCGACGCGGTCGAGGTCGGCGACATGGCGCGACTCGGCGCGATGTTGCGAGACGCGTTCGAGGCGAAGAAGCGCATGAATCCGCACATCGCCGAGCACACGCCGATCGAGGCGATGCTCGCCGCCGCTTCCGATGCCGGCGCGACCGGCGGGAAGATCTGTGGGGCCGGCGGCGGTGGGTACCTGCTGATCGCGACGCCGCCCGAGGCGCGCGCCTCGGTGCGCGCGGCGCTGGAGTCGCTCGGGGGGCAGTTCGCTCCGTTCGAGGTCGACCCCGATGGTGTGCGCGCGCGGCAGGGCGACCGCCGCTGGACGCCGTCGCGTCCATGAGAGGCGGCCGGGGGGCGGCACCGCGTCGGTTCGTGCTCCTCGATCGTGACGGCACGATCAACGAGGAGGTCGGCCACCTCGCACGCTCCGACGACCTGCGGCTGATCCCGGGTTCCGCGGAGGCGATCCGGCGGCTGCGGACAGCCGGATTGGGCATCGTCGTCGTGACGAACCAGGCCGACGTGGGTCGCGGACTGCTGGCGCCCGAGGACCTCGAGTCGATCCATGCGCGCTTGCTCGACATGCTGGCCGCCGAGGAGGCCGAGGTCGACGCGGTGCTGCACTGCCCCCACGCGCCCGAGGACGGGTGCGACTGCCGCAAGCCGGCGCCCGGCATGGCCCGCGCGGCAGCCGAACGGTTCGGATTCGATGGTACCGACGCCTTCGTCGTGGGTGACCACGCGGGAGACGTAGGGCTCGGCCGGGCGATCGGAGCGACGACGTTCCTCGTGCTGACCGGACACGGCGCCGAGGAGGCGGAACGTGCCCGGCATGAAGACCTCGCCGACCATGTCGTGCCCGACCTCTCGACCGCCGCGGATATCATCACGGCGCTCGTCGAACAGGAGGCCGGGTGACGAACGACCATCGCGAGACCGCGGCGGCGTATCTGCGCGAGGCTGCCGACACGGTTCGCCTCGTCGAGGCCGAGTGCCTCGACGGCGTGGTGCGCGCGGCGGACGCGCTGATCGAATCGCTGTCGGCGGGCGGGAAGGTGCTGATCTGCGGCAACGGAGGCAGCGCCGCCGACGCCCAGCACCTGGCGACGGAGTTCGTGAGCACGCTCACGATCGACAACCCACGGCCCTCGATCCCCGCCA
>JAOUEA010000073.1 GCA_029858935.1 Actinomycetota bacterium | reverse complement strand
AGCCACGCACGGTCGTGCTCTCTCCGTTCGACGATCTGATCAGTGACCGCGATCACGCCGAAGCGCTGTTCGACTTCCACTTCCGGCTCGAGATCTACGTGCCCAAGGCGAAACGGCGGTGGGGCTACTTCGTGCTCCCGATACTGCGCGGCGACCGGCTGATCGGGCGCATCGACCCGCGCTTCGACCGCGAGACCCGCGTGCTGCATCTCAACGCCGTGCACGCCGAGCCCGGAACGAGTGCGGGTGACGGCGCCGCGGCGGGCCGGGCGATGCGCGAGCTGGCCGCATGGCTCGGCGCGAGAGACATCGTGTCGCACGGCGTCGCGCCGAGCCTCTGGCGCGGCTCGATCGGCCTGTAGACGCAGCCGCGGCCGTAGAGTGACCCGATGGCGGAGCAGGCGACGCCCAACGAGGACGAGCGAGAGGTCGTCGATCTCAGCCGGGAGCTCGGCGACACAACCGAGATGAGCTGGCGTGAACGATGGGGCGGCCCCGATCGTTACGGCGTGCTCTTGATCCTCATCCTCTCGACGATCGTCGCGGCCGTCGTACTGGTCGACGGTCGGTGGGAACGGCTCGTCGCCGTCGCCATGGTCGGCGCGATGCTGCTGTTCGCGCTGCGCACCTCGCAGGCATCGAAGGGACTCCAACGCTCGGCGATCGTCGCCGTGCCGGTGTGCATCGCTGCGACGGTGTTCGCGACGGCCGGCGGCGGCGACTCGGCTTCGGTCCGCACAGGCATCAGCGTCCTCATGACCCTGCTCCTGCTGGCGGTGCTTCTCGCGATCGTGCGGCGGCTCTCGACGCACCTCACGATCTCGTGGAACACGATCCTCGGCGCCCTCTGCGTCTACCTGGTCTTCGGCATGACGTTCTCATCCGCGTTCGCGGTCGCCGGGCACGTGCAGGACGGCCCGCTGTTCGTTCAGCAGGCCGGTTTCACCAACGCGGACACGATCTACTTCAGCCTGGTGACGCTCACCACCGTCGGTTTCGGCGACCTGACGATGCGCACCGACGTGACGAGGATCATGGCGGCCATGGAAGCCCTGCTCGGCCAGATCTACCTGATCACGGCGGTGGGCGTGTTGATCGGCAACCTCGGACGTCGCCGTCGCAGACCCGTGCGTGAGAGCGAGTGACGTCGTCGGCCGGCACCCTCGACCGTGGCGATCGCGGGGATGGAGCGCGCGCCGTGCCCTAGACTGCGCGCACGATGGCTGAGCCGCTGGTAGGCGTGATCATGGGTTCCCGGAGCGACTGGGACACGATGCGTCACACGGTCGAGACGCTCGAGCGGCTCGGCGTCCCCGCCGAGACCCGCGTGGTGAGCGCGCATCGCACCCCCGATCTGTTGTTCGACTACGCGTCGACGGCCGCCGAGCGGGGTCTGCTGGTCATCGTGGCAGGTGCAGGTGGCGCGGCGCATCTTCCCGGCATGACGGCCGCCAAGACCCACCTTCCGGTCTTCGGGGTCCCGGTCGAGTCGAAGGCGTTGAAGGGCATGGACTCGTTGCTCTCGATCGTGCAGATGCCTGCCGGGGTGCCGGTCGGCACGCTCGCCATCGGACGCTCGGGTGCGGTCAACGCGGCGTTGCTCGCGGCGGCCGTGGTCGCGGTGCGCGATGAGGACGTACGAGCTCGGCTCGTGCGTTTCCGTGAGGAGCAGACAGCCTCGGTGCTCGAGCACCCCGATCCGTCAGCGTGATCGCGCGCGTGCGCCGGGTCGGCATCGTCGGGGGCGGCCAGCTCGGTCGCATGCTCGCGCTGGCAGGCCACGAACTCGGCATCGAGTGCACGACGCTCGATCCGTCGGCGGACTCGCCCGCGGCGGCGGTGGCGCCCGCCGTCACTGGTTCCTTCGACGATCTCGATGGGCTGGCCGAGCTCGCCGCCGGTCGCGATGTGGTGACCTACGAGTTCGAGAACGTTCCGGTCGCGGCGGCTCGTTCCGTCGAGCCCATGTGCCCGGTGCTCCCACCGCCGGCCGCCCTCGAGGCGGCGCAAGATCGTCTCGCGGAGAAGCGACTGTTCACTGCCGTGGGGCTTGCGGTGCCCGCGTACGCGGCCATCGACTCGCTCACCTCGCTCGAGGACGCGGTCGAGCGACTCGGCACCCCGGCCGTGCTGAAGTCCCGGCGGCTCGGCTACGACGGGAAGGGCCAGGCGGTGATCCACGACCCACTGCTGGCCGAGGACGCGTGGCGATCGGTCGGGGAGGTGCCGTGTTTGCTCGAGGCCTTCGTGGCGTTCGATCGCGAACTGTCGATCGTGGCCGTGCGAGGGCGCGACGGCGTCACGGGTTCCTACCCGCTGGTCGAGAACCACCATCGCGAGGGCATCTTGCGACTCACTCGCGCACCCGCCCCGGGTCTCGAGCCCGAGATCCAACGAGCCGCGGAAACCCATGCGGACGCGATCATGACCGAGCTCGGCTACGTGGGGGTCCTGGCGATCGAGCTGTTCCAGGTGGGAGAGTCGCTGCTCGGCAACGAGATGGCGCCGCGGGTGCACAACTCGGGCCACTGGACCATCGAAGGTGCCGAGACATCGCAGTTCGAGAACCACCTGCGGGCGATCTGCGGGCTGCCGCTCGGGGCGACCGACGCGGTCGGTCTGAGCGCCATGGTGAACCTGATCGGCGCGATGCCCGACCCCGAGGCGGTGCTCGCCGTGGCCGGGGCTCACCTGCACGACTATGGCAAGGAGCCGCGGCCGGGCCGCAAGCTTGGTCACGTCACCGTGCGGGCCGACGATGAGCCGTCGCTCGAGCACCGTTTGCACCGGGTGCTCGACTCGATCGATCACGCCATCGATGTTCCGTGATCGACGAAGGTCGTAGGGCTTCGGTCCAGGCCGACTAGGTCGACTGGCCGGGAATCGCGCCCAACAGGTTGACCGATCGCCCGGCCTCCGTTAGACCGGTGACGGCACTCCGTCTGCTGCTGCCCGCAGCGTCGGGACTGAGCCTGACGTCGACCCCCCGAAGGAGCATGACGTGTCCCCCCCCGATCCGATGCATCGCGTCCCCCGCGCCCTCGTAGCATTCCTCCTCATCTCGAGCTTCACGTTCCTCGCCGGCGACACCGCGACGGCCCTTCCAGGCACCGCGCCGGACCAGACCCTGGGCACGAACGGCAAGGTTCGCGAGATCGTGCAGGTGGGCAACGTGATCTGGGTCGGCGGCAGGTTCACCGCCCTCATCGATCGGCAGGGCAAGGTCGTGCAGTCCGGTCTCAACAACCTGGCAGCCCTGGATGCCTCGAACGGCGGGGTTGCGGCCGGCGTGAGCGTGCCCGATCTCACCGGCTCGAACGCCATCGTCTGGGACCTGTCGACAGATGGCACCGACGTGTATGCCGCCGGCAAGTTCGTGGTCTCGAACGGTTCGAAGAACCTGGTGGAGTTCCGTGGGAGCAACGGGGTCCTCGGCAACAAGTTCTCGGCCCCCAACCTCAAGACCGTGCTCGTCGACGGCGCCCAGGTGCTGGGCGGCGGAGCCAAGATGCAGGCCTGGACACGCAGCGGATCGAAGATCAACAGCTTCGTGGTCACGACGCCGAAGACGAATCCGGCGCTGCGAAGCCACAACACCCCCCGCATGTACACCGACATCGAGCCGTTCCCGGGAGGGGGATGGGTGGCGGCCTGCAAGTGCGACTGGGTGATGAACCCTGGGGAAAGCGCGACCTCGGCAACCGAAGAAAAGGCGATCGTGAGGCTCAACGCCAACGGGTCGGTGGACCACTCCTGGAACCGGACGATCAAGGCCACCAGCGCAGCCTTCGGGTGGAGCGTGTACGTCGACAGCAACGGGATCGTGCTCGCGGCCGGAGGATCGGACTACATCCAGAAGCTGAGCTTCCAGGGCTCGCAGATGTGGAAGCTCGATACGAACGGATCGGCACAGGCCGTCACCAAGTTCGGTGACCGCTACGTCGTCGGGGGGCACTTCCGATGTGTGGGCAACAACGTCTTCCACCCCAGGCTCGTCGCAGTGACCTTCGCCGGGGTGAGGGATCCTTCGTGGATCGTCCCCGTCACGCCCAAGTACAACGGGGTCTGGGCCTTCCACGTCCAGGGCAACCGTCTGTGGGTGGGCGGCGAGTTCAAGAAGGTCGGCGGATCGTGGAGTCCGGCGACTCAATCGTGCTCGGGCACGAAGCCCACCGCGACCGGGCAAACCAATCGGTACTACCTGGCTCGCTTCTCCTGATCGGCCACCGCACCAAACGGCTCGTAGTCGCGTCGTGCTAGCGTCGCCTGCGTGGTCTGGTCCCCCTCGCCCGAACAGGTGGAGCGGGCGAACGTCACGCGGTTCATGCGCGCGCACGGCATCGCCACCTACGAAGAGCTCGTCGCGCGGTCGGTCGCCGACATCGAGTGGTTCTGGGACGCCGTCGTGGTGGATCTCGGCATCGAGTTCATGGAGCCCTACGAGCGGGTACTCGACCGATCGCGCGGCATCGAGTGGGCCACCTGGTTCGTCGGAGGGAAGACGAACGTGGCACACCAGTGCGTCGACGTTTGGGCGCAGCGGACACCCGGCGCGATCGCAGCGGTGTGGGAATCGGAGACCGGCGATGTTCGTACGGTCACCTACGGCGAGCTCCGTGAACTGACCGATCGGTTCGCTCGAGGGCTGGCCTCCCTCGGTGTGGGGGCGCGCGACACGGTGGGCATCTTCATGCCGATGGCGATCGAGACGGTCGCAGCGGTGATGGCGTGCTCGAAGATCGGTGCGATCTGGGTGCCGATCTTCAGCGGATTCGGACCCGAGGCCGTTGCCGCTCGGCTCGCCGACGCCGGCGCGAGCGTTGTGATCACCGCCGACGTGGCCGCGCGACGCGGGCGCTTGGTACCGATGAAGCAGACGGCCGATCGCGCGGCCGACCTGGCGGGAGGTGTTCGGCACGTCGTCGTGTGGACCACGCGGGACGTGTCGATCCCCTGGGACCCGCGGCGAGACGTTCGCCTCGACGACCTGCTCGCGGCCCATCCCGACCGCTTCGAGACCGAGGCGTTGGACAGTGAGCATCCCCTGTTCATCGGCTACACGAGCGGCACGACGGGCCGGCCCAAGGGCGTGCTCCACGTGCACGGCGGCTTCCTCGTGAAGATCGCGGAAGAGGTGGCATATCAGGTGGACGTGCGTCCGGGCGACCGCCTGCACTGGGTCACCGATCTCGGGTGGATCATGGGGCCATGGGAGATCGTGGGCGCGCTCTCCCTCGGGGCGACCGTGGTGCTCACCGAGGGCACACCCGACTATCCCGGCCCCGACAGGCTGTGGGCCACGGTCGAGCGACATGGGGTCACGATCCTGGGAGTCTCGCCGACGCTGATCCGCGCGCTGATCCCGTCGGGGACCGGGCCCGTCCGCGCGCACGATCTCAGCTCGCTCCGCATCCTGGCCTCCACAGGAGAGACCTGGAACCCCGAGCCGTACCGATGGCTGCTCGAGGAAGTCGGCGAAGGCCGGTGCCCGATCATCAACCTCTCGGGCGGCACCGAGATCGGAGCCTGCCTCGTGTCGCCGTTGCCGATCACGTCGTTGAAGCCCTGCACGGTTCGCGGCCCAGCTCTGGGCATGGACGTCGACGTCTGGGGACCGCAGGGGACCCCGGTGCCACGGGGGCAGATAGGGGAGCTCGTCTGCAGGCAGCCGTGGCCGGCCATGACCAGGGGGATCTGGGGCGACCCCGAGCGATACCTCGAAACCTATTGGCGCCGGTTCCCGGGGGTCTGGGTCCATGGCGATCAGGCGAGCGTCGACGAGGACGGGTTCTGGTTCCTGCACGGTCGCTCCGACGACACCTTGAACATCGCGGGGAAACGGCTCGGGCCCGCCGAGGTCGAGAGCGCGCTCGCGTCGCTTCCGTGGGTCGCCGAGTCGGCGGCCGTCGGCGTACCCCACGAGGTCAAGGGTGAGGTGATCTGGTGCTTCGTCGTGGCCACGCCCGACGTAGAGCCGACGACGGAGCTCGCCGAGGAGGCGCGAAGCGTCGTCGCCGCACACCTCGGCAAGGCGTTCGCCCCGGCGAGGGTCGTCTTCGTCGGGGGGCTGCCGAAGACACGGAGCGCGAAGATCGTTCGGCGTGCGATCCGCGCGGTCGCGATCGGCGAGGACCCGGGCGACCTCTCGAGCCTCGAGGACCCGGGCACGCTGGACGCCATCGGACGCGCACTGGCAGGGGCCGGCTAGGGCAGGTGGGCGCTGAGCTGGGCGCTGATCTGACCGAGCGCTCGCCCGATCTCGTCGCGGTCGCGGCCACCGGGGAACCGGTACGTGGGGCCGAATGCTCCGAGTGCGGCGGCGATGCTGCCGTCCTTGGCGACGACCGGAGCGGCGAGCGCGCTCACCCCGTCGACCCAGCCATCGATGTGCCAGACGTAGCCCCGATCCCGCACCGCGTCGATCTTGGACAAGACGTCGCTCGGGTCGATGTCGTCGTCGGGCAGGGACCCGAGGTAGTCCTCGAGGCGGGACTCCGGCCAGGCCGACAGGAAGACGAATCCCGGCGACACCGTGTGCGGAGGGAACCGCGTTCCGGTGGCGTCGGGCACCTGGACCGGGTGAGGTCCGGCCTTCTGCGTCGCGAACACGACCGTGTCTCGATCGAGCACAGCAAGCGTCGCGGCCTCGCCCGTCAGCTCGACGATGTCACCGAGGAACGGTCCCGCGAGCGAGTGGATCACCGGCTGCACCCCGACGTAGCCGCCGATCGCCGCGAGGCCCGGGCCCGACGTGTAGGTCCCCGGCACGACGCCGGTTTCCACCGCTCGAAGCGATGTGAGCGTCATCAACAGGCGCCGGGTCGTGCTCTTGGGGAGCTGGGCACGGGTGGCGAGCTCGGCGAGGGAGAGGGGCCCGGCGGCCTCGTTGAGGAACGTGAGCAGCTCGAACGCACGAACGACCGACCGAACCTGTTCCGCCATGCGTTGACGCTCCTCCGGTTCCCGGGATACGGTGTTCCACTATACAGTGCGTGCCGTCTAATGGAACGCTGAGCAGACGCACCGGCAGATGCGGCCGACGCTTCGACGCGGGGAGGGAGAACCGATGCGACCGCCAGGCAAGGTCATCGTGACGTGCGCGGTGACGGGCAGTGCGCACACGCCGACGATGAACAGCGACCTTCCGATCACGATCTCGGAGATGGTCGAGGGGTCGGTGGCCGCCGCCGAGGCCGGCGCGGCGGTGATCCACCTGCACGCCCGCGATGCGAACGACGGTCGTCCGAGCGCCGACGTCGGGCTGTTCCGCGAGTACTGCGCGGGCATCAAGGAACGCTCCGACGCCGTGATCTCGATCACCACCGGCGGCGCGTCGGATCAGACCGTCGATGAGCGGCTGCGAGTCATCAAAGAGCTCAAGCCCGAGCTCGCGACCTGCAACCTCGGGACGATGAACTACGGGCTGTTCCAGATGATCCCCAAGTACGAGGGACGCTGGAAGTTCGACTGGGAGGAGCCCTACCTCGAGTCGACGCGGACCACTCCGTTCGTCAGCCGGTTCGCCGACATCGAGTACATGTTGACGACCCTCGCCGATGAAACCGGCTGCCGCTTCGAGTTCGAGGCCTACGACATCGGGCACCTGTACACCCTGGCCTTCTACGCCGACCAGGGGCTCGTGCACGCCCCGATCTTCATGCAGTTCGTGATGGGCACGCTCGGCGGCATCGGGCCCGAGGTGGAGAACGTCTTCCACATGAAGGAGGCGGCCGTGCGCCTGTTCGGCGACGACATCGAGTGGGGCATCCTCGGTGCGGGGCGCTCGCAGTTCGATCTCATCACCGCCGGGGCGACCCTCGGCGGAAACGTCCGTGTGGGCCTCGAGGACTCCATCTACCTTCGCCGAGGCAAGCTCGCAGAATCCAATGCCGATCAGGTGGACAAGATCGTCCGCATCCTCGAGGAACTGTCCCGCGAGCCGCTGAGTGCGAACGAGACGAGGGACCTCCTCGGGCTCAAGGGCCTCGACCAGGTCGGGTTCTGACCGTGGACCGCGCCATCCCGGGGCCGTTCGGGATCCTCGGGGGCGGCGTCATCGGCGCAGGGTGGGCCACCCGCGCGCTGGCCCGGGGGTACGAGGTCGTCGTGTTCGATCCGCAGCCCGGCGCGACGGATCGCATCTGCTCGGCGATCGATCGCGCATGGCCGTCGGTGCGCAAGCTCGGCCTCTACCCCGAGGCGGACCCCACGCGCATCACGTTCGTCGACTCGGTGGACGAGGTGGCGTCCTCGGCAGCGTTCCTGCAGGAATCGGTCCCCGAGATCCTCGACGTCAAGCGCCAGGTGCTCGGCGCGGCCGACGCGATCGCTCCTGCGGAGGTCGTGATCGCGTCGTCGACCTCGGGGCTCCTGCCGAGTGCCCTGCAGGCCGGCATGCGCTGTCCCGAGCGACTCGTGGTTGGCCACCCCTTCAACCCCGTGTACCTGCTGCCACTGGTCGAGGTGGTGGGGGGTGCCGACACCTCGGGTGCCACGCTCGAGGCGGCTGAAGCCTGCTATCGCGATCTCGACATGTATCCACTGCGCGTTCGCAACGAGATCGATGGGTTCCTGTCGGATCGGCTCATGGAGGCGATGTGGCGAGAGACGCTTCATCTGGTGGCCGACGGCGTCGCGACGACGGGCGAGCTCGACGATGCGATCACGTACGGGCCGGGTCTGCGATGGGCGCTCATGGGGACGAACCTCACGTTCCACCTCGCCGGCGGCGAAGGCGGCATGCGCCGAATGCTCGAGCAGTTCGGGCCCGCGCTCGAGTGGCCGTGGAGCAAGCTCACGGCACCGGAGCTGACCGCTGAGCTCATCGACTCGATGGTCGAGGGAACGTCGGCCCAGGCCGCCGGTCGTTCGATCGAGGAGCTCGAGCGGCTGCGCGATCAAGCGCTGGTCGCGGTGATGTATGCGCTCCGCGAATCGAAGCTCGCGGCCGGCGAGATCGTGAACCTCCGCGAGTCGCGATCGCTCGGCCAGGGCGCACCCCAGCGATGGGAGCCCGGAGAGGAACCCGCGATGCCCCTGGAGCTCTACCGGTGCCGCGTTGCACCGGACTGGGTCGACTACAACGACCACATGACCGAGTCGGCCTACCTGCTGGCGTTCGGATGGGCCTCCGATGCGGTGTTCCGCTACATCGGCATCGACGAAGGGTATCGAGCGGCGGGTGGCTCCTTCTACACCGTCGAGAGCCACATCAGGTACTTTCGCGAGGCATCGACCGGTGAGCCGCTTCGGTTCACGACCCAGCTGCTCGGTCACGACGCCAAGCGTCTGCACATCTTCCATTCGATGTTCCACTCGGACTCCGACGAGCTGCTCAGCACGAACGAGCAGATGCTCGTGCATGTCCACAAAGCCGAGGGCCGCAGCAGCCCGACCCTCGAGTGGCCCAGGCGGGTGCTCGATCGCATCTGGGAGGCGCATGGACGGGTTCCCGCGCCCGCCGACGTCGTGATGTCGCTGCCGACGCCGGGATGAGGTGCTGATGGACTTCGCCGTCTCCGATGAGCAGAGGATGATCGTCGACTCGGTTCGTGCCTTCGTCGAGCACGAGCTGATGCCGCATGAGGAGGAGGTCGAACGCGCCGATCGCGTCTCCGAGGAGCTGGCCGCCGGCATCAAGGCCAAGGCGATCGAAGCGGGCATGTACGCAGCCAACATGCCCGCCGAGCTCGGCGGCGGTGGTCTGGACAACCTGACACTGGCGATGTTCGAGCGGGCCCTCGGCGTCACCGGCTTCGCTCTGCAGTATCTGGTGGCCCGCCCCTCGAACATCCTGCAGGCGTGCGAGGGCGACCAGATCGAGCGGTTCCTGCTGCCGACGATCGGGGGCGAACGAGTCGAGTGCCTCGCGATGAGCGAGCCCGACGCCGGATCGGATCTGCGGGGCATGCGGTGCCGCGCTGTGCCCGATGGCGACGACTACGTCATCACCGGCACGAAACACTTCATCAGCCATGCCGATCACGCCGACTACGCGATCGTGTTCGCCGTCACCGGTGAGGAGGAGACATCGCGCGGCCCGCGTGCGCGCATCACCGCGTTCCTCGTCGACATGGGGACTCCGGGTTTCGAGGTGGGTCCCGGCTACGTGTCGGTCTCTCACCGCGGGTACCGCAACTCGACCTTGCACTTCGACGGGTGCCGCGTTCCTGCCTCGCAGATCCTCGGCGAGGAGCACGCCGGTTTCGACGTCGCCAACACCTGGCTCGGGGCGACCCGGCTGCAGGTCGCGGCGGTCTGTCTGGGACGCGCCGATCGAGCGCTCGACATCGCGACCGGGTGGGCCGCGGAACGCCGTCAGTTCGGCCAGCAGATCGGCAAGTTCCAGGGTGTCTCCTTCAAGCTGGCCGACATGGCGCTGCAGCGCGAGGCCGCCGAGTTACTGACCTACCGGGCCGCATGGAAGGCCGACCATGATCAGATGACCGATACCGACGCGGCCATGGCCAAGCTCGCAGCCTCGGAGATGCTGGCGTTCGTGACCGACGAGGCGATCCAGATCCTCGGCGGCATGGGTCTGATGGACGAGCTGCCGCTCGAGCGTCTCTGGCGCGACGCTCGGGTCGAGCGGATCTGGGACGGGACTTCCGAGATCCAACGTCACATCATCTCCAGGGCGATGCTGCGGCCCCTCGGGGGATGACGGCGCGCCGGGATCGCCGAGGTGGGGGAGTGCTGTGATGGATGAGTCACTGACCGTCGAGCGTGAAGGAGCGGTGCTGGTCGTCACGCTCGAGCGAGGCAAGGCCAACGCGATCGACGCGGCAACCAGTCGCGAGATGTCGCGCATCTTCGAAGGGTTCCGCGACGATGCCGAGCTTCGGGTCGCGATCTTGACCGGCGCCGGTGAGCGGTTCTTCAGTGCGGGATGGGACCTCGGCGCGGCCGCCGGCGGAGAGGCATACGAATCCGACTACGGTTCCGGCGGGTTCGGAGGGTTCGCCGAGCTGCCCGATCTGCGCAAGCCCGTGATCCTCGCGGTCAACGGAATGGCTGCCGGCGGCGGCTTCGAGATGATGCTCGCGGCCGACCTCGTCGTCGCTGCCGAGCACGCACAGTTCGTGCTCCCCGAGGCCTCGAAAGGCATCATCCCCGACGTCGGGTCGGTGCGACTGCCCGCCCTGCTGCCACGCCCGCTCGCCACCGAGGTGCTGCTGTGTGGTCGCTGGCTGACCGCGGCTGAGGCGTT